>JAESTI010000408.1 GCA_016763665.1 Bacteroidia bacterium
CAAAACTATGAGTGACGAAACATCAGCAGCATTGGAACCACATGGTAAGAAGATAAATTGGGGTGGTGGAATATCTCCATTCAATGTTAGCTATGGAAAACTGATGATGTGGATGTTCCTTGTTTCGGATGCGTTTTCATTTTCAGGTTTATTGATCGGGCTTGGTTTTGCAAGACATAGCCATGCGGATTGGCCAAATGTTGCTGAAGTATTTAGTGCATTCCCGGGAACAAGCGCTCATTTACCGATGGCCTACGTTGGATTAATGACATTTATCCTGATTGTAAGTAGTGTTACCATGGCATTGGCCGTGGAAGCGGGCAGACGAATGGATAAAGCGACTGTTAGTAAATATATGTTATGGACCATTATTGGTGGATTGTTTTTCCTATTAAGCCAGGTTTGGGAGTGGTCACACTTTATTCATGGTACTGAGGAAGGTGCTCAAATGACATTTTTGAAAGGTGGACAATGGGTGACAGAAACATTTCATGGAGCCAATTTGAACATGAATGAATATGGTCCTAAACTATTTGCTACTTTCTTTTTTGTTATTACAGGCTTTCATGGTTTTCACGTATTTTCGGGAGTGGTTATCAATATTATCATATATATCATGGTTATGAATGGCAGTTTTGAGAGAAGAGGACATTATGAAATGGTGGAAAAGGTTGGCCTTTATTGGCACTTTGTAGACCTGGTCTGGGTATTTGTATTTACATTTTATTATCTACTGTAACATAAAAACACATGGGAATACAAACTGAGAATAGCGAGATTTACTATAAAAAGCATGATCATCCACATACAAAACCGTATGTGAAGGGTTTTTTTGTATTGCTTATTATTACACTTATAGAAGTAGCAATACCAATGACAATGAGTGATCCCCGTTGGTTGGTTGTCACTTTACTTATTACGTTTACGCTAATAAAAGCTGCCTATATTATAATGGTATTTATGCATATGGGTGAGGAATACCGGGATTTAGCGGTCACAATACTTGTCCCGTTTTTGATGTTTGCAGGGTATTTTATATGGGCTATGCTTAACGAAGGGACTTTTACCCTTTGGTCAAACAACTTCTTTGGCTAACAGTTTATTGATTCTCCTGGGTCAATAGGTTTCACTTTTCTCGGCTAATTGTACTTTATCTCGCAGTAGCCTTTCAATTCTAAGAAAAAGTTCATTAAAATTTATCGGTTTGATGATAAAATCACTAGCACCTAATTCAAACGATTTAGCAGTTATTTCTGCCTCGTTAATCGATGTTGTTAGTATAAATGGAATTGAATAATCTAAATTATTCCTTACGATATCTAACAGCTCAATACCGGATTTGTAAGGCATCATTATATCACTGATAATTAGATCAAGTCCCCTGGTTTTGGCTGTCTTTAAAGCTTCTTCACCATTAGTGGCAGTATAAACAGTATATCCTTTCTTTGATAATTTATGCTCTAATGCCTTTAATGACATTTCTTCATCTTCTACGATCAGTATTTTCATTTTTTCTTAGAAACTAAAAAGTTCTGGATAAAAATGGTTAAGTGTTAATGTAAACGTTATTATTAAGATCACTATTCCTGCTAATAATTTGGAATAGACCCTATACTCATTTAAATCAGACTCGGTGTTGCTTTGTTTCCTAATATTGTTTATTAGATGATTGGCACGTAACATACCACTCTCACCTTTAACGATATAGTCGTAGGCATCATATTTAATTGAGTTCTTAGCTACCGACAAACTTTCCTGGCTTGAAAGCATAATGACAGTAATAGCAGGTTTTCTTTTTTTGATCTGCTTCAATATATGAATGCCATTCATGGCTTTTTTATCAATGCTGTCTAGATGGTAATCTAAAACAATAATTTTTGGATTTTCGTTTAGATTCTCCAAACATTCCTCACCTGAACCAAATTTTTTGATTTTCAGGAACGGATTGGAACTCAGATTGTGCTCCATTGCCTTATTGTGCATTGGATCATCGTCAACTAAAAAGACCGACTTGCTTTTTCTATTAAATCTCATGATTTCTAGCTTTTAATGAGTGAATATATAAGGTTGAGTTTAATATGCTCATTTTGGACATTATGGATCAACTTCTTCAATTTTTCTAATATGTTGTAATATTTATTAAATAGATCCATTACACCTTTTTTAATCATATCGTGATTCAAATTAATATAATTGAACAATATAATACTCTCTGTGAAGATATGCAATTTGTGATTTGTTGCAGATTTCAGATTGTGCTCCAATACATCCACATTCATTGTATCATCGCCTAAAACATAGATCGTAAGTTGATTTTTCATGAGATATTTATTCAGCGGTTTTTATGTTGTAGTTATATTCCTCGTGTTGAATTTTTTGAATTGTATTGATCAAGTTGTCAAAAGCATTTTCATTTTTATAGATAAATTTAAATGCACCTTTTTCTAGCAGTTCATTAGCAATCGTCTCATCTGTAATGCTAGAAAGTATAATTACCCTGATTTCAGAATTGAATTTTATTATATGCTTTAAAATAGCTTCTCCATTCCAGGAGCTTGATTCTTCAATTAAATGGTAATCAAGAATAACTACTTCCGGGCATTGATATAAATAACCAAGAAATGGTACGCTTTCTGTAAATAAACTCAATTCGTAATTTTTAAGAGCTTTAAGTTTTTGTTCCAATACCTTCAGGTAAATGGAATCATCGTCTAAAGCAAAAATTGTAATTTGTTTTTTCATAGGAAGTTATTTTGCATTATTAATGATTTGATTGTCTTGTAATATCTCATCCATTTTTTTGAGAACGTTGAGGAAAACATTTTTATCCTTTATCAAGTATGTTGATGCTCCACTAATAATAGTCTTGTAAACAATTGAATAATCTTCCTGACTGGATAATAGAATTACTTCAGTTGCAGGGCTTTTTTCCTTGATAGATTTCAAAATTTCCAGGCCATTTTTCGCTTTTTTAACATTACTGTTTAAGAAATAATCAAGAATTACTATTTCCGGGCAAATTCCAATATGTTTCAAACAATCTTCACCTGTTCCACAGCAAAAGTAACGGTGCTCGGTA
>JAESTI010000082.1 GCA_016763665.1 Bacteroidia bacterium
GTAGCAATACTTAGGGTCGTAATTATAGATGCTACAATAACCTCTATTATAGTTGAACCTTTTATTTTATTGCTAACTTTTATTATCTGCATTTCCCCGCAATTTAGAATCTACTTATCAGTTTCCAGAATTTAACAACCAACAACTAGCATCCATTCTTCTAATGTTGATTCTTGTTCAATATTCAATAAGACAATTCGGTGTTTTCCCTGTTTAAAGATAACTAATGTAGCTAGACAACTACTTCTTGGTTTACGGCAGTGCTTATCAATTGATTTGCTGGAAGCGTAATATTAAAGGTAGAACCCTCCCTGATCTTACTAGTTGCAGTAATTGCTCCGTTATGTCTTGTAATTATTTTTTGACAAATAGCCAAGCCAATACCACTACCCTCATACTGGGTTCTGGTGTGTAATCTTTGAAATGGTTTAAATATCTTTTCTAAATATTTTTCCTCGAAACCAATTCCGTTGTCTTGAATCGAAATCTCATAGCTGGCGTTATCCAATTTATTGCAATTAATAACTATGGTTGGAGATGTGTCCTTTTGTGAGAATTTTAGTGAATTGGATATAATATTTAAAAATAGCTGATGCATTTGCACCGGTTCTGCATTAATGGTCGGCAACTCATTGACATGAATGGAAGCATTGGACTGCTCAATTTTTAATTCAAGATCTGATAATATATCTTTTAAAACTTTATTAAGGTCTACCTCCTGAAATCGTTTGGGTTCTGAAGTAATTCGGGAATATTGAAGTATATCATCAATTAATCTTTGTAACCGTTTTGCTGATTCAGACATTCGGTCCAGATACAAAGTGCCTTGCTCATCAAGTTGATTTGCAGATTCTTTAAGCCTATCACAAAATGTAGTGATTTTTCGCAGCGGTTCTTTAAGATCATGCGAAGTAATGCTGGCAAAGTCCTGAAGTTCCTGGTTGCTTCGTTTTAATTCTAAAGTGTATTCTGTAAGCTTTGCTTCCGCTTGTTTTTTATCAGTGATATCCTCAATACTTCCCTCATAAAACAAGGTATTGCCTGCTTCATCTTTAATTACTTTAGCGTTTTCCTTAGCATAAAAAGTTTTGTTGTTTGGTCCTTCCCATTTGTATTCCAATCCCATTACCTCGCCTTCCTTTTCTAGAATGTTCCTGAAATCTTGTCTGGTAAATCCAGGAGCAAATCCTTCCTTATTAAGGTCTATGTTATTAAGTTCTTCAACTGAATTATAACCTAACATATTTACCAAAGCTGGGTTAGCCATTATAATTTTCCCTTCTGGAGTTGTTCTGAATAATCCTACAGGAACATTTTCAAAAATTGTTCTGAATCGTTCCTCGCTTTTTCTCAACGCTTCTTCTGTATTTATTCTTTTGGTGATATCATAAAATGACCAAACCCTTCCATAATAAGTTCCGTCATTACTTTTTACAGGAGCACTATATACATCATAAATACCACCATTAAACAAATAAACCTCGCCATGTGCTATTTCATCTTGGTGGTCACATATATATGTAACTTTTGATTTTAGAAAGTCGCCATTTCTTATCTTGGTTGCTATTAGCATTAATACCTCATTACCGGATTTGCTTTTAATGTCTTCCGGTTTCAATTCCCACATTTTAAGTAAACGACTATTGTAAGAGTTAATAGTTCCCTCTTCAGAAACATAAAGAATTCCATCTATTGAGGCTTCACTTTGATATTCCAGCAAGGTTTTTTCAAACGAAATGTGTTGTTCAGATCTCTTTCTTTGAGTAATATCTCTCAATATCAATAGGTTTGCTTCTCTGTCAGCCCATTTAGTGGATATTGTCTGAGTTTCTAATATAGAATTTGGTTTATCCGGATATTTGATCATCAACTCTTTGGTAGAGTTTTGTTCAAACGGTACTTCACATGGTTTTCCCAGAAGCTCATCTTTATTCCTGCCAAGCATTTTTTCTGCTGCCAAATTCACGAACTCAACTTTTTTGTTTTTATCTATTACCATCATCCCATCAATATTATTCTCAATCAGGTTCATGTAGTTTTTCTCCATCGCGGTAATCCGCATTTGGCGATAGGATTCAAGCTCAGTTTGGAAACTTTGCCGTTCAATACCATGAATGATGATTCTATGTAAAAGCCTTCTGTTTAGGGACCATTTAGCTACATAATCTTGCGCACCAATTTGCATGGCATTTTTTCCATATTCATCATCTTCTAAATCAAGCAACAGTATTGTTGGTATTTTAGGAAATGTCTCTACTAACCGTTTAAGATTAGGAAGTCCTTTTGTATCAACCAGTGTGGTACCAAGAAAAATGATGTTGATGTTGTTTTCAGGAACTGCTTTTATTCCTTCAGCTAGGCTAAAACAGCAGTATAGTTGGAATATGTCTCCTTGAATATGAGAAAATGTCTCTTTAATAAACTTCTGGTCCCTTTCACTCTCTTCTATTAAAAGAACCCTCACCTTATCTTCCATTGATCAATTTGATGTGTAAGTTTTTAGTTGAGATTTGATGTTAAAAGTAATCAAACATATCATTTAAAACAGTATTTTTTTAGGGATTTTCTTACATCATAACCTCTTGATTTTGTGAGTAAAGCAAATCACTATTTTTAGTATCTTTGCACCTCATTTATCATGTGGGTAAAAATAGCAACATTTATTCTTCGTAACAGGCTGATTTTAATCACTTTACTGGGGTTAGCAACAGCTTTTATGGCATATAAGGCCAGAGAAGTAAAATTGTCTTATCAATTTCTTAATATTCTTCCAAATGATGATGAAGATTTCAAACAATATTCAGCGTTCAAAGAAAAGTTTGGAGAAGATGGAAGTACCCTGTTTATAGGGTTGCAAAATGATAACTTCTTCAAATTAGAAAACTTTAATAGTTGGTTTCAGTTAGCAGAGGATGTAAAATCTTTAGATGGTGTAGATGATGTATTATCAATGTCACACATATATAATCTAAAGAAGAACAGTGAAGCAAAGAGGTTTGATCTTGTTCCGTTGTTTGAGACAAAGCCAACAACTCAGGAAGAATTAGATAAGAAAATTAAGAAGATTTTTAACCTGCCGTTTTATGATGGGCTTATATTTAATAAGGAAACCAAGGCCACTTTGATGGCCATTAAGATCAGTGGTGAAAAGGTTAATTCAGAAGCAAGAAATGAACTTGTTTTAGCTATAGTTGAAAAAGCTGAATTTTTCGGAGAACAAGGACATATCAAATTACATTATTCTGGTCTTCCTTTAATAAGAACCAATAACACTACAAAAATTGCAAAAGAACTTAAACAATTTATTTATTATGCAATTGGGGTAACTGCTGTAATTCTACTTCTTTTCTTTAGATCGTTCTATGCTGTTATATTCCCATTGATTGTGGTGATCGCTGGAGTGGTGTGGTCAATTGGTTCACTTGTATTGTTTGGCTATGACATGACACTGCTGACAGGACTTATTCCTCCTCTAATTGTAGTTATAGGAATTCCGAATTGTATTTTCCTGTTGAACAAATATCATGATGAGTACAGGAAGCATGGTGACAAATTCAAATCATTGTCTAGAATGGTACAGAAGATTGGCGTGGTAACATTCTTAACAAATTTTACAACAGCGATTGGGTTTGGTGTATTCTCATTTACTGATAGTCCGTTATTGAAAGAGTTTGGGAATATTGCTGCATTGAATATAATGATGACCTATATTATATCGATCATATTCATTCCGGTTGTATTTAGTTATTTACCCCCTCCATCTGTTAGAGCAACAAAACATCTTGAAAATAAAATTACGATTAATATTTTGAATGCTTTTGCCTATTGGATAAATAATAGAAGGCCAACAATATATATAGTTACTTCATTACTTATAGTTCTTTCGGTTGTGGGTTTCGTAAAAATTAAAACCGGTGGCTATTTTACTGAGGATGTACCAAAATCTGATCCGATATATCAGGATCTCGTTTTTTTTGAAAACAATTTTGACGGAGTAATGCCATTCGAAATACTAATTGATGCAAAGAAAAAAGGCAAAATAACAAGACTTACTTCTCTTCAAAAAATGGAAGAATTAAATATTGTTCTTCGGGAATATCCGGAATTATCCCTATCACTGTCAATAGTGGATTTTGCCAAATTCACCAGGCAGGCTTTTTATAATGGAAAACTTTCTAAGTATGCTTTACCCACAAAAAGAGAACAGAGTTTTATCCTTCCATATGTGTCAAATTCTGAAATTAAAAATGATTTGGGGTTTACTGTTGTAGACGAAAATAAACAAAAGGGAAGAATTAGTGTTCGTATAGCAGATGTAGGTGCTCTTCGCATAGATGAAATAAAACAGGACCTTACGCAAAAGATCAAGAAAATATTTGATCCCGAAAAATATAATGTCTTGTTAACAGGTACGAGCTTGATATTCTCACGGTCTAATTCTTATTTAATAAAAAACCTAAAGCAGAGTCTTTTATTAGCGATACTTTTTATTTCCATCTTAATGGCGATGTTGTTCTCTTCTTATAAAATGTTGATCATTGCTATGATTCCTAACTTCATCCCGCTGCTAATTACAGCCGGGGTCATGGGGTTTTTCAATATTCCCTTAAAGCCATCAACAGTTTTGATATTCAGTGTAGCATTTGGAATTTCTGTTGATAATACCATACATTATCTGGCCAAATACAGACAAGAGCTAAAATCAAATGAGTTAAATATATCTGTAGCTGTAAATACCGCGCTTAAAGATGCGGGAGTTAGTATGTTATATACTTCGATAATATTGCTGTGTGGTTTTTCAATATTTATGGGTTCCAATTTTGGAGGTACAGTTGCATTAGGGCTTTTGGTTTCCTTAACATTGATGTTTGCGATGTTTGCTAACTTGGTACTATTGCCTTCAATGCTGCTTACACTTGAAAGAA
>JAESTI010000083.1 GCA_016763665.1 Bacteroidia bacterium
ATGTAAGAATATTCATATAAAAGCCCAATCAGCTTCTGCAAGTATCACAAAAAACATCTCACAGGATAAGATACTGAAAATTCCAATTGCACATAGTGAGGGAAGATACTATGCTGATGAACAAACATTGAGCACCTTAAATAGTAATGATCAAGTTTTGTTCAGGTACTGTAATGAGGCAGGAGTAATTAAAGATGATGCAAATCCAAATGGGTCATTAGACAACATTGCAGGGATTTGTAATGAAAATAAGAATGTGTTCGGGATGATGCCACACCCGGAAAGGGCGGTTGATGAAATATTAAATAATTCCGATGGCAGAATTATTTTTGAGTCATTGTTAAACTATGTTAAAGCATAAAACAATTTATATTAAAGCACGTAACATAATTGCTATGCAATAGGATAAGGATGAAGAATTTGATTTTTATATTGCTTTGTTGTTTTTTATCTGGTTTTGCAGTTGGTCAAAATATGAACCCTGTCAAATGGAAATTTGCTACTGAAAAAAAGACCGACAAAGAATTAGAATTACAGTTTAAAGTACTTATTGCAGAACATTGGAAGGTTTATGGTCAGGATCTTGATGAAGGTGGGCCAATTCCTACAACATTTTACTTTAAGCCATCTTCTAAATATGAATTGGTTGGAGAATTTACACCTGATGAGGCAGGGTACGTATTCGGTGTTATAGAAGAGCCGGAAGGAACTCAATTCTATGATCAGATTTTCGAGATGAAATTGAAAACTTTCAGTGACGAAGCCATCTTTAGACAAAAAATTAAAGTACGTACAAAGGACGAGTTCAAAATCGAAGGCTACTTGCATTTTATGTGTTGCGATGAGAACATGTGTTTGCCACCTGCAGAGATCGAGTTTGAATTCCTTGTTTCTATAAATGGGGGTTAATGTTTTTTATGAGAAAATTAATTCTTGCCTTTTTATTATTTCCTGTTCTTTTTATAAATGCTCAAATTCTCGAGCCGGTTAAATGGGAATTCAATTCAAATAAAATTGAAGATGGTGTTCACGAACTTCAGTTCAAAGCAATAATTGATAACCATTGGCATGTGTATTCCCAGCACATTGATTTAAGTAAAGAGGTACATCCGATTCCTACTTCATTCCATTTTGAGTGCTCTGATTATTTTAAACCTATTGGCGATTTTAAACTTGATGATATTAGTTATTTGAGCGGGTTTATTACCGAGCCAAAGGGTGAAGATGTTTATGATCCAGTATTTGAAATGGTTCTGAAATATTTTGATCATGAAGTAACTTTTACTCAAAATGTTCAGATTGGAACGGATCAACCAATTGAAATAAAGGGATACTTGGAATTTATGTGCTGTGATTCCATGCAGTGCTTGCCTCCAACAGAAGTTGAGTTTTCTATTCCTATCCATGATGAAAATGCGAAGCTCATTGATGAAGTCAATGATATTAAATGTGAGAAGGAAAGTTCTAATCCTGTTCAGCCGGTTGAGGATTCCATGTCACTATGGGCAATATTTATTGAAGGTTTTTTAGGTGGATTATTTGCACTTATCACTCCATGTGTTTTTCCAATGATCCCAATGACGGTGAGTTATTTCTTAGAGCAAAGTGGCTCTAAAGCTAAAGGGATATCCAATGCAGTTTTTTACGGAATTTCAATTGTTGTTATCTATGTTGCATTGGGATTTGGTATCAGCAAAGCATTTGGGCCAGACTCATTGAATCTCATGGCAAGTGATCCTTGGTTCAATATATTTTTCTTCCTGATGTTGATAGTATTTGCAGTTTCTTTCTTGGGAGCTTTTGAATTAACTCTTCCATCTTCATGGGTGAATAAAATGGATTCAATGGCAGATAAAACAGGTGGAATACTTGGTATATTTTTGATGGCTTTTACTTTGTCCCTTGTGTCATTTTCCTGCACAGCTCCGATAGTTGGTAGTTTATTGGTGGAGGCATTCGCCACTAAAAATGTGGCTGCACCTTTAGCAGGGATGAGTGGCTTCGGCTTGGCTTTAGGAATACCATTCTCAATTTTTGCCATCTTTCCTTCAATGCTTAATGCACTTCCAAAATCAGGTGGGTGGCTTAATTCTGTTAAAGTAGTATTAGGTTTTTTGGAATTAGCTTTAGCTTTAAAGTTTTTCTCAAATGCAGACTTAGTAATGCACTGGGGACTTTTGGATAGAGAGGTATACTTGGTATTGTGGATTGTGATATTTACCCTGTTAGGTTTTTATCTATTGGGAAAACTGAAGTTTGCTCATGATACTGAATTAGAGTATATTTCTGTACCACGATTATTTTTTGCAATTATATCTTTCGGATTTGCTTTTTATATGATTCCGGGATTATGGGGAGCTCCTCTTAAAGCTATTAGTGCTTTTCCTCCTCCCATGTCAACGCAAGATTGGCCAAAGGAAAACTATTATGCAAGCAACAACAGTGATCATGCAATCAAAGAGCCTAGAAAACGAGATGATTTATTTCATTGCCCTCATGGTTTAGATTGTTATTTCGATTATGAGGAAGCAATGGGAAAAGCCAGGAAAGAGAATAAACCCTTGTTTATTGATTTCACAGGCTGGAGTTGTGTTAATTGCAGAAATATGGAAGAATCTGTTTGGTCAGATCCAAGAGTTATTCAAAGGTTTAATGAAAATTTTGTAATGGCATCTCTTTATGTTGATGATAGAACTAAATTAGACGAATCAGAATGGAGTGTATCGGAATTTACTGGTAACAAGATCAAGACAATTGGAAATCAATGGAGTGACTTAGAAGCTTCAAAATTTGGTAGAAATTCTCAACCTTATTACGTGATATTAGATCATGAAGGTAATTTACTAGCCGATGCAGCCTTTAATCTTAACGTAGATGTTTACACATCTTTTTTGGATAGAGGCTTGGAAAAATTCAAGAAAGGGATGAAAAAAAACTATTAGTCTAAACTATTGAGTTTAACCACATATAATTGATTATCAGTAAATCTATACTTACCAGAATTGCCGAGTCAACTAGTTTAGTTATCATAAATATGTTTCTTGGTTCCTCAACTATTTCAAATTCATCTAAATTTTTACTTTCCGAAGAAGCAGGTAATTGAGCATGATGTATCTTGATTTTTCCTTCTAGTCTAGGAGTAAAGACAAACTTAAAAGTAAGTAGGATAATAAAAACGGTAAACCCTAATTTAGCAAGGAATTGGAGTAATTCAATAAATTCCGGCATAATACTACCCTATAATTACGTACAATTACCTAGGTTTTACGATAAAAATTAAACTTGGTTTCAATTATTTTTAATAATTGCGATTGAGCAAAAGTAAACAAATGGCCTTAATTGTCAAATTAAATAAGACTATACCTAAAATTGGCAAAGATTGCTTTTTGGCTGAGAATGCAACCATTATTGGTGAAGTTATTATAGGAAACAATTGCAGCATTTGGTTCAATGTTGTTGTAAGAGGAGATGTGAATTCTATTCAAATTGGAAATAATGTTAATATACAAGATGGGGCTATAGTGCATTGCACATATGATCTTTCGAAAACAATAATAGGAGATAATGTTTCCATTGGGCACAATGCTATAATTCATGGATGTACGATCGAAAACAATGTTCTTATTGGAATGGGTGCAATAGTTTTAGACAATGCCATTGTTCAAGAAAACTCTTTTGTAGCTGCAGGGGCTGTTGTGTTGGCAAATACTACTGTTGAATCTGATTATCTTTATGCAGGAACCCCTGCGAAAAAAGTTAAAAAACTCACCCCTGATCTCTTGGAAATGATAAGATCTACACCTGAAGCTTACATTAATTATGCATCTTGGTATAAATAGAACTATTCTTTGTCAAGGTCAAATTCCAGTTCAATATCCCAGTTAGACCTAAGCTCGATTATAGAAGGATATATTAAGACCTTTTCAGGTTGGTTCTTTTTTAAATAATCTCCAGTATCCCATTCACTATTATTATTGGAGTCTTGAATTACTTTAATTTTATAATTCAGCGGATTTAAATATCGAAATGTTAAAGCGTCAGGAAGAGTAAATTTTAACTTTTCCTTTACTATAATTCCTTTATTATCAGTTAACTGAACTATATAATTACTAGTGGTTTTTTTGCAGTTTATAAGAATTTCAATATTTCCATAAGCCTCCACTGATTTGGTTTGAATATTATAGTTGGTTAGTGAGTTACATCTTCCATAAATATCTGAAATAGAAGAATCAGCTATTTGAAAAGTATATCTTTTTTCTGGCTTCCAATTATATCTTATTGAGAGTGATTTGAAGGTTGAATCAACAAACGAAATAGCCGGATTTATTTGGTTAATGCTGTCTTCAACAACTTTGATAGTTGTTATGTCATAATTTAAAATAGGGGTTTTGGATTTAATCAACAGATTATTACCAAGTTTTAGAATATTATTATTTGCATTGAGCGTAAGCTCTAGGTTTTTATAGTATTTGATTGTATCAAAATCATTAAAATTGAATCCAATAGTATCATAGAAATTTACATTGCTGTTCACTATTAGACTAATTGAATCTGAAATGGTATTTTTTAGCCAACATGTAAGAGTATCTCTTTTCTTGTTAAGATCGAAAATAAAAGAGTTATGGTATGTGTCGGGTATAATTTTTACATCAAGGCCCTTTATTTCTTTATTAAATATCAGAATTGCTTTCTGTTCATTTTTCTTGATCTTTTGTAAGATCCCTTGTTTTTCTCTATCCTCTTTAAATAATCTCAAATTATATGATAATGCTTCCTTTTTGTTGCTTTTAGTTTCAATAAGAGAGTCAACTAGAGTTGAATCTGTTTCAAAACTATTTGTGGTAATTCCTGTAAACATTGAATTTGCATTAATAGTTATTAAACTATCAATAAAGGCAATTTTCTCATCTGGTAAATCATATATATAATTCCCATTGATATCATCTAAAGCAAATAGTTTATAATCGCCTTCTTTAATATAGTTAATGGCAATTCCTCCAAGTTTATCAGTTTTACCAACGTATAAAGGTTTATCCTTAAAAACAACGGAATCTTCTGAATTACTGTATAACATTACCAGTACATTTTCTGCGCTTTTATTGTCTAAAGCAGATTGCACGTTGACTTTAATAAATAGAGAGTCAATATAACCTCCCGTTGAAAACACATAATTCAAATTTCCAAGTACATTGTTCTCTGTAATATCTTTTATCGAATTTCCGAAGTTAATGGTATAGGTAGTATTTTCAGAAAGCTCATCTTGAAAGTTTATTATTAAACTCTTTCCTTTTATTTTATATTCAGGTTGATTTTTTAATGGTGGAGATGCGAATATCTGTTCATTAGGATCTTTCAAGGTAAAATACTCATCAAATGTAATAGTGATGGTATTGCTAATAAAATTAGTTGATAAGTTTTCAGGAGTAAATTTTACTATTTTAGGAGGCTCAGTATCTTTAGCTCCACCTGATGGGGATACTACACTCGCGCAAGAATAAAGCAAGAGTAAAAGCATTGGAACTAAATGATTAACAAATCGAGCCATAAAAATTCAAAATAAAAAAACGGAAACCACTGATTAAACTGAATTTGGATCAGTTTGATATTATAAGGGTTTCTTCCTAAAAAATATCATAGCGCCAAATTACTAAAAAGATAATCTTCATAAGAAAACTACAAATTTCTTTAATTACATTGGGAGTTGCCCAAAAAAAATAATTTGGTTCAAACGGTATTTTTAATTAAAAAATACCTTATTCTTTTAAAAAATTTGTATTATTGTGGGTAAAACTAAAGGAATAATACAAATTTCCTACCTTTTGATTTTTAAACATTTAATTATGATAAAAAGGATTTTATTAGCAGTAATTACCATTAGTTTAATAGGATCTTGCTCAAGTGGAGATCAGCAATCCGTTGATCAATCCAAAAAGGCGAAAGGTGATGTGTTTTATGGTGGGGTTTTCAGAATGAATGAAGTTGAAAACTTTAGAAGCCTTTTTCCACTTAGTATAGGAGATGTAGTTTCTCATCGAATTGCGAATCAAATTTATGAAGGATTAGTTTCCTTTTCTCAAAATGACCTCACTATACAGCCAAGATTAGCAGAAAAATGGGAAGTTAGTGAAGATGCAATGACCTATACTTTCAATTTGAGAAAGGGTGTTAAATTTCATGATGATGAGTGTTTTGAAGGAGGAAAAGGAAGAGAGGTTACGGCAAATGATTTTAAATATTGCTTTGATAGACTATGTGA
>JAESTI010000084.1 GCA_016763665.1 Bacteroidia bacterium
AAGAAGAAATAGTATTTCGTTTACCCAATAAGAAATCAATAAATTCTAATACCCTTAAGCCCTAAATCCTAATATCTAAATACTAAACAAATTCAAATTACTAAAATAGCAAATCCAAAACTATTCACTTTTTATTACTCGGTGTTTTAAAAATTTGACATTTGGATTTTGAGATTATTTAGGATTTAGATATTAGTGCTTAGGATTTATTTAAATGGTTATTTGCGAATCAAAGCAAGTTTTTCACAACACTCAGCTTTCCTTAAAATAGTCTTTAAGAGTTCTGTTCTGGAATTAATTTCTACTAATTCAGGATTATCATAAACAGGGCCTGTATAACCATTAATTATGGACGAATATGTTAAATGATAATACTTGATTGCGTTTTCATAATCACAATGGTAGAAATAAATGTCAGCAAGATTCCTTATTGCTTCTGCTGTTTGGGGATGATAATTACCGAATATTTCTTTTGTTAAATTAATTGCGTTGTTGGCCATCTCAATACCGAATAACAGCTCACCCATAAAGTAATTTGCCAAAGCCAAATCTGAATAATTTCGGGCAATGTGCGGGTGGTTTTCACCATAGGCGATTTTTAATGGCTCAATACATTGATTAAAGATTAAAAAAGCTTCCTGGTAGTTTTCAATTTTGAGGTACGCATTGGCGAGGTTGTGATAAGTAATGGCAACATCCGGATTCTCTTTCCCTAATATTTTTTCAAGATTAGCTATTGACTTCTTATAATAGATTATCGCATCTTGGTAATTAAACATTTCCCAATAAACGTTTGCCATGTTATTATATACAACTCCAACATGTGGATGTTCGGGGCCATATTCATTTAGAAATATTTTCAATGTGTAATTATAATGTTCCAAAGCATTTTTATAATCACCTGCTTCTAAATAAACACTTCCTAAATTCAAATAGTTATAGGCCAATCCAATGAAATTTCCTCCTTGGTTCTTTTGAATGAGTTTTATGTTATTGGTAAAATATATTGTGGCTTTTTCATAGTCTCCTTTACCATAATAAACCAGTCCAATTCCATTCAAAGTAGGGGAGAGTTCTCCATCATCTTCACCTAATGTCATTCGTTTAATTTCCAGGGATCTGTTGAAATGAAATAGTGCCGAATCATAATTAGCAACAGCTTTATAAACATATCCTAAGTTATTATGGCATTTTGATATTTCCAGATGATCATTAGAGAGTAATTGGTTTCCTTTATCGATCCCATTGAGTAAATGCTCCTTTGCTATTTCTAATTTTCCCAATTGAAAATTATACCACCCTAAATTTCTATAACATCGTATATAGTAATTCCATTTCTTGGATTTTTTAAAATGAGTCTGCGATTTCTGAAAGTAGTGAAGTGTGCTGTCAAATATTCCTTTGTTAGAAAAAGAATCAGCTTTGAGAAAATGGAGCATTGCCATGGTTGAGTCCTTATTTCCATAGGAAATAGAAACTTGTAGAATACCAGCTAATATTAATATGGAGATTTTCCTATTCATTAATTGATAATGCTTTATTCAAGATACTTAAAATTTAGGCATAAAAAAACCGTAACGCGGAACACGTTACGGGTTTTAATAATATAGTGAGGGACTAAAAATCTAATTCAATATCATCAACATAAAGAGATAATATTTCTGATGACTTTTCAACTCGTATATCATCAATTTTGTTTTCCTCAAGATGATACCATAGCTCTACAAAATTCTTGTCGAGGGCAAATAATAGAACTCGGTAGCCTTGATGTTTCCTTTCTTTCAGGAATTCACCTTTATTCCAAATAAAATCGACCTTTTTGTCTAAGTCAAGCGTATCAAAGTTTACAAATCTTCTCATGATTGACATAATATTTTATAATGCATTGAAAAACTGGACGTTGGGGGCTTTAACGTGGAGGGAAAGTAAAAGGTTACGAAGTTTTGATTTCGTTGATTCTTGTATTTGTATATTCGTATACTTGAAAATATATTTGGTATAAACTTTCCTTATAGGAAGTTGAAAATTTATAAATAACTTGAAAGGAACACTACATCATATTGAGATCTATGTTAGTGATTTAAAAAAAACCATTGAATTTTGGGATTGGTTGTTGACAGAATTGGGATACGAGAAATATCAAGAATGGAATGAGGGGATAAGCTATAAATTCCTTGATGCTTACCTGGTTTTTGTACAGGCAAAAGAAAAATTCCTTGATATTGGATACCATAGAAAGAGAATAGGGTTAAATCACATTGCCTTTCATGCTGGATCACGAGCTATGGTAGATGATTTGACTAATAGATTAAAAGAAAGAGGAGTTGCAGTTTTATACAAAGACAAACATCCTTTTGCTGGTGGGAAGGACCATTATGCAGTGTTTTTTGAAGACCCCGATAGAATAAAAGTGGAGTTGATAGCACCAAGTGTGCATAATTAAACCTTAAGGTAAAACCTGAGTCAAATAGGAAACTTGAATAATTATGATAAAAAAAGTATTTCTTACAATTTCACTTACTTCAATAATTTTGATTTCATTCGGTCAGACTGATACATGGGTGCCAATTGTTGAAGATGGTTTTGGTGATCCCGATCAAAATACTGTTCCGGAAATGGAAGTGTATAAGGATACCTTATATGTTGCGACAGCACCCTCAACACCTCCCGGAACCGCAAAACTTTGGCGCTCTGGAACTGGCATAGCTCCCTGGGAAGATGTTACCCCGCCTCTTGTTGGTGATAATAGTATTCATAGTTTCGGACAAACTGATTTGGGAGGCGGATATTTTTGGCTAGGAACCGGGCATAGTAAAAAAGGTAAAATGATATATCAGAGTCGAAATGGCAAAGACTGGACACCAATATCAAAGCGCGGTTTTGGAACAACCACTCTTAGCGCTGCAGCTCCTAATATGGTCGTTTTTCAAGGTTCAGGTGACAGTATACCTTACCTTTACGCAGGCGCTGGCTCACATGGCGGAGGAATACCTGGAGAAGTTTGGAGAATTCCATACACCAGTACGGATTCAACTGCCTGGGTGAAACTCATTGATTTCGACACAGTGCAAACCAGCATTGCTGATACTGTGGACCTGATCTCATACTTTGAAGTGTGGAAAGACAAGATATATTTCAGCACCAATGCGAGAGCGCAAATCTGGGAATCCTCAGATGGGATAATTTTCACTCAGAATTCAGGGGTTGGTTATGGTTTCGCACCAGAATATTTGGATAACTGGGTGATCTCTGCGATTGAAATATTCAACGATACTATGTATATCACAACCACAAATTTCAGTGGCGGACAACTTTGGCGATCCGGAGATGCAGTTACTTTTACAAACATCACTGATGATGCATTTGGTGAAGGTCCTGCTGTTAACGAATTACGCAAACTTGTTATTGCAAATGGTAAACTTTGGTTGACCGGTTATACCGAAACAACCCTTTCTACTGGCACCCCCGTATGGCGCTCCGATGATGGCCTCAATTGGATCCAATCTAACATTAACGGTTTTGGTGATACACTCAATAACGGGCAAAATGCTGTAGTTGTAGGTTATCAAAATTACATATATTTCGGAGGACCCAACTATACCACTGGTGGCCAGGTATGGCGCACAGAACTAACCACTGAGATTGGTGATCTTGTTGAAGATGATTGCCAGGCTATTTTAGCTCCTAACCCATTCAGCGACTATGCTTTTATTCACATAGACCAGACCTGTTCTAAAATTACTTACGTTGATATTTACGACATTACCGGAAGATTAGTGCAGAAGATCGAAGATTTTTCTGCAAATGAGATCATAATAGAAAAAATGAACATGAAACCCGGAGTTTATTTCTACAGATTTAAAACTGAAAATGGAATAATAAGATCGGGGAAACTTATTATTAAATAAAAATCAAAAATGACAAAGCGATTAATTGTATTTATTATTGGAATAGGAATTATACCCTTGT
>JAESTI010000085.1 GCA_016763665.1 Bacteroidia bacterium
AGTACTTTACCACTGGATTCCACAGAAAGTTCATCACCACTCTTTGTTAATAGAGGTAGGTCCTGAAACACCATCCCTTTATTTTCCCATACTTCTGCAATTCTTTTGGAGCTTTCCTCTAAGTACTCTTTTGGATACAGTTGAAAAACTGAAAGTTCCATGAGTTCATCCAAAGTATACCCCAACATATCCGCAGAGGAATTATTAGCGGTGATAATATTTCCATTTACGATGTCAATTACCAGCATAGCATCATTTGATTCCTTGCAGATAATCTCGTACATTTTTTTTTCTTCATTCAGAGTAGTCATCTCTGTACGGGAAATTTGCCTTTTTTTATAAAAGGTCAGAGATAAAATAATTAAGGAAAGGGTAATGATTGCCATGACAACAATAGTGATAGTCATACTGAAACACTCGCTTTTAAAGAATCAAGAGCGGGGAAAATGCCTTCAGGACTTAATATTTCTCCGGGATTATCGGGACTGGAGGTGAATTTAATGATCCCCTCTAAATCTATTAAAAATGAGGCCGGAAGAGGAGATTTACCACCGGCATAGACAGTAGTTCCAGCGCCTGGGTCATCCATACTAATTGAATATGCCTGAGCAACTTTTGTTTCTTCATCTGAAAGTACTTTGTATTCCAATTCCAGACGTTCCACCATTTCTCTATTTATTCCAACGGGGTCGGGCCCAATAGCCAATGCCATTACATTCTTTTCTGCAAAGCGCTTTCTTTCACGTTCATAGGTACGCAATTTTATGTGACACGCAGGGCACCAGTCACCCATTACAAATATTAATAGTATGTTTTTCTTCCCAATTACATCATTAAGGTCAAAATCATTTCCATCTTGGTCGGGCAAAACAAAAGTGGGTGCTTTCTCTCCTGCCCTTATCATATTATTTTGAATAAATGCCTTTGATTTCTTAGCAACAGTAACCCCAGAGACAAAAAACATAATTCCCAGTGCTATATAAACTCCAGGGCTTACCCATCCTATCCATGAACTACTTACTTCAATATTTGCATAAATATAAATTCCTATGGAAACCAATAAATAACTTAATTCCACCCAAGAATTAGTAAAATACCTAATATACTTAACGAAATAATTCCTTGCCCATATCCCTATTGAAACCAAGATCATAAGTCCAGTTAAGATATAGCTTGATTGGCTCATATCATCAGTTAAATATCCAATGATGGCGCATTGAACAACAAACAATACATACTGCCACTTTCTTGTAAATTGAACCATGTCTTTCATTACTAAGAAAGGAGCTACAACAGTTAATAGTACTCCTATAATTTGATAACCAAACTGAAAGTATAGAATTATTCCCGCTAGAGAGAGAATAGAAGCTACTATCGAAATTTTATACTTCATCAACTGAGATTATATATTGACCAATTTAGCTAATTTCCTGATTAATTTTACAGCACTAAAATTTAACCCATAAAAAAAAGCCTGAACAGAAATCTATTCAGGCTCTTCCAGATAATCTTTTATTATCAATTACTCAAGGCTTGCATTTTAGCTTTCATCTCTTTTGACTTATCATATTGCCCTAATCGCGCATACAATTGCTTTAGAGAACTTAAAGTATTGAAATCTTTATCATTTAATTCAAGAGCTTTTTCCAGATGTGGTAATGCATTTTTAAACTCTACTTCGAATTCTGCTTTTAATTTATTAAATTTTCCTGGATCACTAACCTCATCTGCGGCTTTTACCATATCTACTGCTATGTTAAAATAAAGCGCTCCTAAATTATAAACTGCATCAAAATAATCAGGTTTATATTCAATAGCATTATGATAAGCTGCTGCAGCATCCTCTTTATTGCCAATGTTATCATTGGTAACTCCTAAAGCAAAATGTAATGTTGGATTATTTGGTTCAAGAGCAACAGCTTCTTTTAGTTTACCAATTGCTTCCTTTTGTTTGCCTGCTGCTAAATAAATATTTAGTTCTTCAATAATTAACATGCTATTAGCAGGATATTTTTTTCTTCCTGTTTCTATTACTTCAAGCGCTTTAGCCGTATCCTTTTCTGATTTATAGATATCACCCAATGTTCGATACAACTGTGGATAATTTAGTGTTGAATTACTACTTCCTTCTAAATTATTAATATAATCTACCTTTCCATTTTTATCAATATTTATAGATTTATTCTTGTAAGTAAGAAGCTCCGAAGTTCCACTTTCGGTATTAGTTTCGTTGATTTTTTTTGGAGGCCCTAACACATTTATTACCTGTTCTTTTGTCATACCTATATAGATATTATCATACTTTATTAATAACCCATAATATTTCTTTGCGTTTTTCATATTTCCAAGCTTGTATGATGCAAAAGCTGCATTATACATAGCTTGCTTATCATCAGGTTTTACTTCAAGTGTTTTTCTAAAACACATTAAGCCTACCTTGTATTTCTTCTCTTTACAGTAAGTAACTCCCTTGTTATAGAACTGAACTCCAATCATTTCCAATCGCTTTTCACTATCTTCAGTATATCTTTTCTTAATGTCCTTTTCTATAGCATAATTAAATGCTTCATAGGCTTCTTCCAATGCATTTTCGGCTAACTTAGATATGTTGGTATCGTTATTTATTTGGTGATAGATCAATCCTCTATAATACCAAGTTTTAGCCATAGCTGATGAAGTCTCATTTTCAGAAGCTGCATCAATTGCAATTTTGGCTTTATCCCACTCATCATATTGCATGTAGTTCCATGCACTCACTACTTTTGATTTTTGGGCCCAAACTCCATTTGCGGCTGCAAACATCAATACCATTAAAACATATAGTTTCATACTTGTATATTAATTAAGTAATAAATTCCTTTTATTGAATTACTCCTCAGTTGGTTCTTCGGAATCAGTATCGGCTTCGTCTACATCCTCATCCTCATTTTCAGGAGCATCTTCATTTGGGGCTGTCTTACTTGCCATTTCATGTGTACCGTTCATTTCAGGTTGATTGGATTCACCTTCTTCTCCTTCTTCCTCTCCCATATCGGTTTCATGAAATTCAATTTTGGAAACTGCTGCGATCTCGTCATCTTCATTTAATTTGATTAACCTTACTCCTTGCGTTGCTCTTCCCATAACCCGTAATCCTTCACATCCCATTCGTATTGCAATTCCTGATTTATTGATGATCATCAAGTCATCAGTATCGATAACATCTTTTATAGCAACTAGTTTACCTGTTTTATCGGTTATATTGATGGTCTTCACTCCTTTGCCACCTCTATTGGTCATTCTATAATCTTCAACATCAGAGCGTTTGCCATAACCATGTTCAGATACTACTAAGACAGTACTGTTCTCTCTATGAACAGATACCATGCCAACCACTTCGTCTTTTTTATCTGCTAAAGTAATTCCCCTCACTCCTGCTGCAGTTCTTCCCATTGGCCGAACCTTACTTTCATCAAACCTGATGGCTCTTCCAGATCTGTTAGCCAATAATACTTGACTTGTACCTGTGGTCATTTTCGCTTCTAATAGCTGATCTTTATCTCTAATGGTTATCGCGTAAATACCATTAATTCTTGGCTTAGAATACTGTCTAAGAGAAGTTTTCTTAACAACACCCTTTTTGGTACACATTAATATATAGTGATTATCCAAGTAATCTTCATCCGTTAAGGATTTTACTGCAATAAACGCCTTCACCTTATCTTCCGGTGGAATATTTATCAAATTCTGAATGGCCCTGCCTTTGTGGATTCTACCACCCTCCGGTATTTGATGAACCTTTATCCAAAAACACCTGCCCTGCTCCGTAAAGAACAGCAGATAATTATGTGTAGTCGCTATGAACAAATGCTCTATAAAATCTTCGTCTCTTGTAGTACTACCTTTCGCACCTTTGCCACCCCTACCCTGTGTTCGGTAAGCTTCTGATAGGGTTCTTTTAATATAACCCATGTGAGAAATTGTAAGTACAACCTGCTCATCAGGAATAATATCTTCTATATTGAAGTTGTCATCCGCGTAATACTCTATATCTGATCTTCTTTCATCTCCATATTGTTCTTTAATCTCCTTAAGATCATCTTTAAGAATATCCATTCTAAGTTCTTCATCTGACAGTACATCTCTTAAAAAGTTAATTGTCTGCTGAACTTCTTCGTATTCTTTCTTGATCTTGTCTCGTTCCAGTCCGGTTAATCTTTGAAGTCTCATTTCCAAAATTGCCTTGGCTTGCAAATCCGATAATTGGAAACTGGTCATCAATCCTTCCTTTGCCTCATCTGCATCTTTGGAAGCACGAATTAGTTTGATAACTGCATCAAGGTTGTCTAAGGCAATTAAATATCCTTCAAGAATATGTGCCCGTTTTTCAGCTTCTTCTAATTCATATTTGGATTTTCTAACAAGAACATCGTGTCGGTGATCAACAAAGTGCTTGATAAGATCCTTAAGGTTGAGCTGTTGAGGTCTGCCTTTTACTAAGGCAATATTGTTGATATTGAATGAATTTTGTAGATCTGTGTATTTAAATAGATTGTTTAAAACTATATTAGGAATAGCATCTCTTTTAAGTTCATATACTATTCTAAGTCCATCTTTATCTGATTCATCGCGGATATCAGAAATTCCTTCTATTTTTTTGTCGTTGATATAATCAGCAGTTTTAGCTATTAAAGTAGACTTGTTAACCTGATAAGGAATTTCGGTAACGATTATTTGAGTTCTACCATCTTTGTTTTCTTCTAAAGTTGTTTTAGCTCTAATTACTATTCTTCCTCTGCCTGTTTCAAATGCTTCTTTTACTCCTGCATAGCCATAAATTGTTCCTCCTGTTGGAAAATCAGGCGCTTTAACAATTTTGGAAAGCTCTTCAATAGTAATATCATTGTTTTCAATATAACCAATGGTAGCATCTACAATCTCGGATAGATTATGAGGAGCCATATTAGTCGCCATACCAACAGCAATACCTGAAGCTCCGTTAACTAATAAATTGGGAATTCTGGCCGGTAGAACCGTAGGTTCTTTAAGGGAATCATCAAAATTAAGTTGATATTCAACAGTATCTTTATTGATGTCGGCAAGCATTTCTTCTGCCATCTTTGTTAGCCTGGCTTCGGTATACCGCATTGCCGCAGGGGGGTCACCATCAATGGAGCCAAAGTTACCTTGTCCATCTACCATAGGGTATCGCACTGACCAATGTTGTGCTAAACGAACCATAGAATCATAAACAGATGTATCACCATGAGGGTGATATTTACCTAATACTTCCCCTACAATCCTTGCTGATTTTTTATGTGGTTTTGCTGCAGCTAATCCTAAATCCAACATTCCATATAAAACTCTTCTGTGTACCGGTTTAAGGCCATCTCTCACATCAGGCAAAGCCCTTGATACAATTACCGACATTGAATAATCAATGTAGGCAGTCTTCATCTGCTCTTCTATGCTAACCTGGATAATATTTTCTTCTCCTGCCATAATCTATTCTTGTAATATTCTTAACCTTTTTCTTAACATTTATAGTTTATTCTGTCGTTGCTTTTCTATTTGAAAGATCTTTATCTAAAAGAAATAATGCACTCTTATTATTACCGATCATATTTAACTGTTCCAATATTCGCTTTATCGAAGCTTCTTCTTCAACTTGTTCAGAAACGAACCATTGAAGAAATGTATGCGTTGCAAATTCATTATCTTTTAAAGACTGTTTAACTAAAGTATAAATGTCTTTAGAGTTTTGTTTTTCTTGTTTTAAGGTTTCTTCAAATGCATGTACTGTTGACTTGAACTTATCCGGAGGTTTAGCAATAGCAGGCATTTCAATTTTTGCATCCACGTCATGTAAATAATCAAATATTCTCATTGCATGTCCATGCTCTTCATCTGACTGCACTATAAAGAAGTTCGCGAATCCTTCAAGGCTCTGGTTTTCAAAGTATGAGCTAATGGACAAATATAGGTTGGATGCATACAACTCTTTCCCAAATTGTTCATTAAGCAGCGATGCCATTTTTTTGTTAATCATAAGAGTATTTTCAATAGTAATTTATATTCGCTTAGAAGTAGCAAAAATAAGCTATTATAGTGAATTATAAAACCTAAAATCATTAATATTTCCACATTATTAATAGGGCTGCAAATGGCTGTATTTGACCAATATAATGGGACATAGAATACCAGAAAAGCTGCAGATGTTAATAACCTACTTCGGTATGAAACTCCAACTTTTCTTGTTTTTAATTAAATCTTATATTATATTTGCATTATTCTTCCATTCTATTTGAATATTTCCAGTTTAATTTCTTTTATATAAAACACAATTTTTTATCAATTCCAACCTTGACCTGTGATGCTTATTGCATATTCAAGCAGTGTGATATATTCTATAAAATCAAAAAAATAACTACCTATATATATTCTGAATAAAAAATAAATCTTTAAAACGTGTAAATGTTATGTATGATATTTTATCATTAAATGAAAAAGAACTAGATGATTTGCAGTCTATTGCAAAAGAGTTAGAGATTGCAAAATTTGAAAAGCTAGAAAAACAGGATCTTGTTTATCAAATCCTTGATCAACAAGCACTCCAATCAAAATCCAAAGAAGCCAGCAAGCCTTCTGAAAAAAAGGCTCCCAGGACAAGAAAAAAGATTGCTGCCAGTAATGGTACAGCTACAAAAGTTGAACCCAAAGGAAAAAAAGCTGAAGAGGTTAAATCTGTGTCGGAAGATAAACTTACTAAGGAGAGTAAACCCGTAGCGGAAGAAACCCCTGCTGAAGATAGTAAACCTGTAGCAGAAGAAAAACCTGCTGAAGATAGTAAACCTGTAGCAGAAGAAAAACCTGCTGAAGCGAGTAAATCTGTAGCAGAAGAAAAACCTGCTGAAGAGAGCAAAGCTCAGGAATCAAAAAAAGTGGTTTCTGAAGATCGTTCTGACAGAAATTCAAATTATAAAAGATCAAATAATCCAAGAAGGGACAGGGATTCTAACAGTGGTTCTTCCAACAGTTATGATTTTGAAAGCGTAATTACCAGTGAAGGAGTATTGGAATTAATGCCTGATGGCTATGGATTTTTAAGATCATCGGATTATCATTACCTCCCTTCACCTGATGATATTTACATTTCTCAATCTCAAATAAAATTATTTGGACTTAAAACGGGTGATACCGTTAAGGGATTTATTAGGCCACCAAAGGAAGGTGAAAAATTCTTCCCGTTGGTTAGGATTGAGTCAATAAACGGAAAAGACCCGAGTGATGTTAGGGATAGAATACCTTTTGATCACTTGACTCCTCTATTTCCTAATGAAAAATTAAATATTACTGACAACAAAGGAACTTTGTCTACAAGAATAATTGATATGTTCGCTCCTATTGGAAAAGGACAACGTGGACTAATTGTAGCACAACCCAAAACCGGTAAAACAGTTTTATTACAAGAAATTGCAAATGCAATTGCAGCGAATCATCCTGAAATCTATTTGATCATTCTTTTAGTAGATGAAAGGCCTGAAGAAGTTACCGATATGTCAAGGAATGTGGATGCAGAAGTAATTGCTTCCACATTTGATGAGCCTGCAGAAAAACACACTAAAATTTCCAATATAGTTTTGGAAAAAGCCAAAAGGATGGTTGAGTGCGGTCATGATGTAGTAATATTATTGGATTCGATTACCAGGCTTGCAAGAGCTCACAATACAGTATCACCAGCATCTGGAAAAATACTATCTGGTGGAGTTGATTCAAATGCATTACATAAACCTAAGAGGTTTTTTGGTGCAGCTAGAAACATCGAGAATGGTGGTTCATTGACAATTTTGGCTACAGCTCTAATTGATACTGGTTCAAGAATGGATGAAGTGATCTTTGAAGAATTTAAAGGAACCGGTAATATGGAACTTCAGTTAGATAGAAAACTTTCTAACAAGCGCATGTTCCCAGCTATTGATGTTGTGTCTTCAGGTACCCGAAAAGAAGACAGGTTAATGGAAGCTGATGCACTGCAAAGAATATGGATATTAAGAAATCACTTAAGTGATATGAACCCTGTTGAATCAATGCAATTCTTACAAGACAGAATCAAAGGGACAAAATCAAATGAAGAATTTCTTATTTCAATGAATGGATAAGATTTCTTTCTTACAAATTAAAAGCTCTCAGAAATGAGGGCTTTTTTTGTATAAGTCCCACAATATCAACGTCTTTTTGTTGATAACTCATAATTAGACCAACCTAATACCGTTCTATATTTGTATTAATAGGATATTAATTAGGCTAGTTATGTACTTATTTTTCAATCCTGCTAAAAGCAAAGTAAAAAAACCTCTCAAAAGTAGAAGAGAACAGAAGCCATCAATTATTGGCAAAACCCTGAAGAACGAAAAGTTTCAACAGGTGACAGGACTTCTATTGATTCTGGTTTCATTATTCCTAACATTTTCATTTACGTCTTATTTATTTACCTGGAAAGCAGATCAGAGTGTAGTTTCAGATCCGGGATTAGGTTTATTACTATCTACCGATTCAGAGCTTACAGAAAACAAATTGGGAGTGCTCGGTGCTTTGGTTTCTCACTTTTTGATAAATAACTGGCTAGGAATCTCAGCATATCTATTTGCCTTTTGGAGTTTCCTTCTAGGATGGAAAGTAATATTCAAATCTCATTTACTTCCATGGAAAAAAACTTTAAAATACTCTGCGTTTTTACTATGTTGGTGTTCTATAACATTCGGCTACTTTTTTCATGATTCACTAAGTTATCTGGGAGGATCTTTCGGTTATTTTATTAGCAAATGGATGTCTGCAATAGTTGGGAATGTAGGAGTTTTGCTGTTTATAACTTTTTCTCTTGTTTCTTTTTTGGTAACTGAGTTCAATTTCAGTAAGCTTGGGCATTTAATTAATAGTTTAATTAAGAAATATAAACAAGATGGGCCACAGCTTGTTAACGAATCTGTAAATACCATTTCACTTGAAAATGGAAAACCGGAAATTGTTGAATTGCCAACAAATGGCGCGGATATATCCAATCAAGAAATTCCAGTATTGGAAGTAGAACCAAAACCTGAGGAAAGTGAAGAGAATAAAACAATAGAATTTGAAACTCCACCTCAACCTACAGATGTTGTTAAGCCCAAAGTTAAGTCATCTGATGACATATCTTTGGCCATAGAAGAAACACCTAAAGAAGTAGAAGCAAAAGCAGAAACAGTTGCCTCTGATAATGACAATCTTTACGATCCCACATTGAACCTCTCCAATTATAAACATCCAACATTGGATCTTCTTGAAGATTATGGCAACCAACGCATAGAAGTTGCTAAAGAGGAATTGGAAATGAATAAGGACAAGATCATAGAAACTTTAGGGCATTATAAGATAGGAATAGATCAAATAAAAGCTACAATTGGTCCAACTGTTACTTTGTATGAAATTGTTCCAACTGCTGGAGTTAAAATATCCAGAATAAAAAACCTGGAAGATGATATTGCGTTAAGTCTTTCTGCTCTTGGAATTCGTATCATTGCCCCTATTCCGGGAAAAGGTACTATTGGTATAGAAGTTCCAAATTCAAAGCCCGAGATCGTTTCCATGAAGTCTTTATTAGGAACGGAAAAGTTTGAACAATCGGATATGGAACTGCCAATTGCTTTAGGTAAAACCATATCCAATGAAGTTTACATTGTAGATCTGGTAAAAATGCCTCATATCTTAATGGCCGGGGCGACTGGACAAGGTAAATCTGTGGGTATAAATGTCATTCTGAACTCCTTATTATATAAAAGACACCCATCTCAGTTAAAGTTTGTAATGGTTGACCCTAAAAAAGTTGAGTTGTCTTTATACAGCAAAATTGAAAAACACTTCTTAGCTAAGCTTCCTGATGCTGAGGATCCTATCATTACTGACACTAAAAGCGTAATTCGAACATTAAATTCATTGGTTATTGAAATGGAAAGCAGGTATGAATTGCTTAAGAATGCTAAAGTGAGGATCGTTAAAGAGTATAACGTCAAATTTGTAAATCGTAAGCTAAACCCAAATGAAGGACATCGCTTTTTGCCTTATATCGTATTGGTAATTGATGAGTTTGCTGACTTGATAATGACTGCTGGAAAAGAAGCAGAATTACCCCTTACAAGGTTGGCTCAGTTGGCGAGAGCGATTGGAATACATCTTATAATTGCAACTCAGAGGCCATCAGTTAATATAATTACAGGTACTATTAAAGCCAATTTCCCTGCTCGAATTGCGTTTAAAGTGACCTCTAAAATTGATTCCAGAACAATATTAGACACAGGTGGTGCAGATCAGTTGGTTGGGTGCGGTGACATGCTTTTCTCTCAAGGAAGCGATGTTGTAAGACTTCAATGTGGATTTTTAGATACTCCGGAAGTCGAAAGGATCGTTGATTTTATCTCGGATCAGAAAAGTTATCCTGAAACATTCTTATTACCCGAATATATCGAGGAATCTGGGTCTGGAGGTAAAGATGTTGATGTAGACGAATATGACCAGCTATTCGATGATGCAGCGCGTGTAGTAGTGCAAAATCAACAAGGCTCCACAAGCCTTATTCAACGCAGACTTAAACTTGGCTACAATCGTGCCGGTAGGATCATTGACCAATTGGAGGCCGTTGGGATCGTTGGTCCATTTGAAGGAAGTAAAGCCCGTGCAGTTCTGATTCCCGATGAATTAGCGTTGGAACAGTTTTTGAATGAACTTCATAACAAAGACGAAAGTGAAGATCCTGAATCAGATGAGTAACTCTAGTTTTGTATCTTTGTGAAGTTCACTTTCCTTTTTTAGCCAATACATTTTTATTTAAGAAAAAAGATTATGAATATGAAAAGATTCATTGCATGCTCAATGATAGTGTTGTTCTCTGTTGGAGCTGTAAAATCTCAAACAGAAAGCGATCCACAGGCTATTAAGATTTTGAAACAAGTACGGTCTCAGTATAAATCCTATAAAAATTTTAAGGCTGAGTTTAAATTAACACTTGAAAACTTAGTAGATAGCATAAATGAGTCTCAATCCGGAACCGTTTACTTAATGGGTGATAAATACAATCTAGACATAGGAGGACAGCAAATAATATGCGATTCAAAGACTATATGGACATATTTAAAGGAAGTTGAAGAGGTAACTGTATCTACTTGTGATCCAGATGATGAGGACTTACTAAACCCACAAAAGATATTTGACTTTTATGAAGAAGATCAACTCTGCAGATTAATAGAGGAAAAAACAATTAATGGAAAACAGCTCCAAATTGTCGATCTAACACCTACGGTTAATGATAAACCTTATTTCAGAATACGATTATGGATCGATAAGAATACCCACAATATCATAAAATCAAAAGTCTCTGAAAAAAATGGCAACAGGTATACCTATGAGATCTCTGAATTCTCAGCTGACATTTCTATTGATGAGAGTTTTTTCTCTTTTGATCCTTCAAAATATCCCGATGTAGAAGTTATAGACTTGACGGAATAAAAAAAAGACAGAGAATTTCTCTGTCTTCCTAGTTATTTTGAGATAACTAACGCTTATTCTTTTTTATCAGTTTCTTCAGCTGCAAAGGTTAGTTCTGAATCCATTTCTTCAGCATGCTCAATAACACTTTCTGAAGGTTGTTCTTCGGTTGTCTCAGTTTTAGGTGTTTCTTCTGCATCATCAAATCTTGCTTCTACGCTATCCAAAGTCTCTGTTGCTTCCATAGTTTCAGTTTCTTCTTCCATGGTTCCAGTAACTTCTGTAGTTGTTTCGGTTTCAGCTGTTACTTCTTCTTCTGTTTTAGTATCTGCAGATTCTGTTGTCTCGGTGCTAACACTTTCTGAATTATCTTTCTTCACATAATCGCCTTTGTGGCTAAATTGATCGTAATCATAATCAGGCAGTAACTCAGTTTTTACATGCTCTACTGTTTCGTTTAATGCTTCAACAAATTTGTTAAAATCTTCTTTGTAAAGGAATAATTTCCTTTTAATATAAGCTCCATCCTGATACCTTCTTTTACTCTCGGTCAAAGTGATGTAATAATCATTTGATCTTGTAGTCCTTACATCAAAAAAGTATGTTCTCTTCCCTGCTCTAACAGTTTTTGAAAATACTCTTTGGCGTGACTGGTCGTTGTCATTGTTTTCAAATTCTCCCATTTCTTTTACCAATTTAGTTATTCAAAATTTTATTTCACATTGTAAAAATACAAAAATATATTACCTAAAGCAAAATAGCTGTTAAACCTTAAAGCCATAAGTCTTTGTTCAGAAAATTGAAACGAATACACTCTATTGTTTCGTTGTTGTATTGTTATATTGTTCCATTAAACTCTGCCGAATCAAGTTGCCAATTCCTGTTCTAATAATTGAAGCTTATAGAGTTTATAATAAACTCCTCCATCCTTGATCAGTGATTCATGATCTCCTTCTTCTATTATAGCTCCTTTGTCAAGAACAATGATCTTTTCGGCATGTCTTACTGATGATATTCTGTGACCAATTATTATGGTGGTTCGATCTTGCATGATCCTTTTTAGACTATTTAAAATCAATTCTTCAGTCTTTGTATCAACCGCTGATAAACAATCATCAAAAATTAATATTTTGGGCGATTTAACTGTGGCTCGGGCTATGGAAATTCTTTGTTTTTGCCCACCGGATAGTGTAATTCCCCTCTCCCCGATTCTTGTTTCATAACCATTTCGAAATGCAATTATGTCTTGATGAATGCCTGCATCTTTTGCTGCTTCTACTAATGTTTTAATCCCAACATCTGCATTAATACCAAATCCAATATTATTGGAAATAGTATCAGAAAATAAAAATACATCCTGTGGTACATATCCGACCTGTTCTCGATAATAATTGAGATCAATTTTTTTGATTGATTTGCCATCAATTAGTAATTCACCATCGGCAACATCAAACATCCTTGTAATTAAATTTGCAATTGTTGATTTACCACAACCAGTTCTTCCAATAATTGCCAGAGATTGTCCCGCATTTACTTTAAAGGAAACATTATTTAAAGCTACAATTCCAGTTTCAGGATATGTAAAAGAGACATTGTTAAATGTGATGGCGCCTTGAATGTCATCTCTTTTGGTAGTGGTTGAATTTGTTAATTCGGGAGTTACCATTAATATTTGATTTATTCTTTCCTGGGAAGCTGCAGCCCTTTGGACTAAAGAGGTAACCCAGCCAATTGCTGATACTGGCCAGGTAAGCATGTTTACATAAACAACAAATTCCACAATGTTACCGGCTGTGACATTGCCATTTATTACCTCTATACCTCCCACATAAACAGTAAGTAATGTGCTTAGCCCGATAAGCACGATCATTAATGGGAAGAATAATGATTGAACCCTTGCAAGTTCCAGTGATCTATCTTTATATTTAATACATTCAGCGTCAAATCGATTGATAGAGTTTTCCTCTTTAACATAAGCCTTCAAAATTCGAATTCCGGAAAATGTCTCTTGAGCAAACGTAGAGAGAATTGAAAGTTGCCGTTGTATTTTTTCACTTTTTTCATTTATGATACTTGTTACAAAGTATATAGCTATAGATAAAATGGGTAGTGGTATCAATACGTAGAAGGTAAGTTTTGCATTGACACTTATCATTGTTGTTATAACTAAAACAAATAGGACTGCAACGTTTACGGTATACATTAATGCCGGTCCCAGATACATTCTTACTCTACTTACGTCTTCACTGGCTCTTGCCATTAGATCTCCTGTATTGCTTTTTTTATAAAATGCAGTAGATAAATTTTGAAGTTTATCATAGATCTCGTTTTTCAGGTCATATTCTATCAGTCTTGACATTACGATCATGGTTTGACGCATCATAAAGAGGAATATCCCTCTAGCCAATGCTAAACCAAGCACAGCTGCGCCAAAGAACAGTAAAACGAGATTAAACGTGCTTAACAATTCACTTTGAAGCTCAAATCCATTATAAAGCTTATAAATTTCAATGGTATCATTTACAAGATCAATGGCTATTCTAATTACTTGTGCAGGCAGTACACCAAATATGTTTGAAATTGCCACAAACAGCACACCTAGTAAAAAGCGATACTTATACTTCCAAATAAATTTATTGAGGTATTTTAAAGATTTCATTTTTAGGTTTAATGGTTTATAGGTGTATGGGTTTATAAGTTAGTTTTTTTGAGGATTATTTTGCCACTTTTCTTGATTTCTACCAAACCTCTAATTTTTCAAATGAATATTTCATAAACCATTAAACTTATAAACCTATAAACTTTATTTACTCACTATACTTAACATAGAGCTGTATTGTTCGTTTGACCCCTAGAAGTGACACCCAATTAGTCCTCCATGTAATATAAGATTTGTATATTCTATTGAGGTGTGTTACTTTTGCTGCGCTTTTCGATCAAAGCTGCCACGAATTTACAATATCTTTAAAAAGATTATCAATAAATAAATTCTAATTAAAAATGTTAGAAACACAAGAAGTCAATACATTTGAAGATTTGCAATCGAACCTGAGCAAGATGCCTGAATTTGATCATGAACAAGTAGAATTTTGTCATGATGAAGAAACTGGTTTAAAAGCAATAATTGCTGTTCATAGTACAGTTCTTGGCCCTGCTCTTGGAGGCACCAGGATGTGGTCGTATAAGTCTGAAGAAGAAGCCGTTCGAGATGTTTTGAGATTGTCAAGAGGAATGACATATAAAGCATCTATTTCGGGGTTAGAACTTGGTGGTGGAAAGGCTGTAATAATTGGAAATTCTAAAAAGATCAAATCAGAAGCTTTAATGAAAAGCTATGGTAGATTTGTCGACAACCTTAAGGGAAAATATATTACAGCTGAGGATGTTGGAACCAGCGAGCAAGACATGATCTACATAAGTAGTGAAACAAAACACGTTACCGATATTCCCGAATCTATGGGTGGTAGCGGTGATCCTTCTCCGGTTACTGCTTATGGGACTTACATGGGAATGAAAGCATCTGTCAAAGAAATGTGGGGAAATGATGACCTTAACGGCAAAACCATTGCAGTTCAAGGAGTGGGGCATGTTGGTCAATATTTGGTTGAGTATCTATCAAAAGAAAATGCAAGGATATTAGTTTGTGATATTAATGAAGACAATTTAAAATCTGTTACAGATAATTTTAAAAATGTAAGTGTTGTTTCACCCGAAGAGATATACAATGTGAAGATGGATATATATTCACCATGTGCATTAGGGGCTACCATTAATACAGAAACGTTAAATCAATTAACATGTTCTATTATTGCCGGAGCTGCCAATAATCAATTGGAAGATGAGAATATTCATGGGAAAATGGTAATTGAGAAGGGTATTTTATATGCCCCAGATTTCTTAATAAATG
>JAESTI010000086.1 GCA_016763665.1 Bacteroidia bacterium
GGAAAAAAGAGAAAAGAAAAATTCCATAACTCCCCTTTTGAAAGGGGTGTAGGGGTATGTTAGTAAAAAACACATTTTGCTTTTCTCTTTTTGGGACTTTAGAGACAGACTTCAATTAGAGAAATAACCTATGATCAATAATTTGTTTATGATATGCTATATGGCTATAGATTTTATACCAGAAACAAACCTGGATAAGAAGGTAGCCAAAGCAGGTTTATTTACATCCATATTTGTTTTAGGAATCTCAAATATGTCTTATGCGCTATATTGTTTGATATTAAATGCTGCATATAACAAAACTATAATAATCACATTGATGATACTGTCAATTTTTGGAACTTATTTTTATTATGTTTTTAATGAAAGAGGAAAAAATATTGTAGCCAAATCAAAAAAAGATGAAAATAAAAATAAAAGAATTTGGACATTAATATTAATATCCCTTGCAGCTTTTGGCCTCTTTATAATAAATATTCTTTTGATCGAGAAACTATCTTACTAAGAAATTATGACAACAGAAATAATTGATCAGGGCAATGTAGATGCTGTAATAAAAAGTGGAATTGCAACAATAACCTTTTCTCATCCAAAAAGTAATTCCCTTCCTGGTAAAGTTCTAAGAAAACTTGCGGAAACAATTACTGAACTTGGTCAAAACGATGAAGCCAAAGTTTTAATTCTGAAAAGCGATGGAGAAAAAGCATTCTGTGCTGGGGCATCTTTTGATGAACTTTTGTCCATTGAAGATTTTGAGACCGGTAAAGAGTTTTTTATGGGTTTTGCAAGAGTAATTAATGCTGCGCGAAAATGCCCTAAATTCATTATTGGAAGAGTTCAGGGAAAAGCTGTTGGCGGAGGAGTTGGAATGGCATCTGCCACCGATTATTGCTTGGCAACAAAAGAGGCTTTAGTAAAGTTGAGCGAATTAGCAATTGGTATTGGCCCCTTTGTGGTTGGCCCTGCTGTTGAACGAAAAATAGGGAAAGGTCCTTTTGGAGAGTTGGCAATTAATGCAACAGAGTGGCGAGATGCTCAATGGGCCAAAGAAAAGGGACTCTTTACTGAAGTATATGAATCTATCGATGATATGGATCAGGCAGTTCAGGAATTGGCCGAAAAGTTATCTAAAAGTAATCCTGAAGCCATGGGATTGCTTAAAAAAGCCCTTTGGCAAGGAACAGAAGATTGGAATCAACTATTAGAAAACAGGGCTGAAATGAGTGGTAAGCTAGTCTTGTCTGATTTTACGAAAAATGCAATAGAGAAATTCAAAAGCAAGTAATAATGAGGAAAACAGTTCTTCTTTTAATTCTAAATTCTACCTTCTTAATTCTAATTTTAAACGCCCAGCCACCTTTTAAAACGGGAGTAAACTTTCCAATGCGTAATCCTGAAACTACAAGTATTCAGGAATTTTTTAAGAGATTGAATGAGACGAAAGCTCCTGTTACAAGGCAAGTTACGTTTGCAGATGTATTTTGGGGTAGTGTTGAGAGCCCAAATGATAGTTTTGATTTTACAAATCAAGATTCTGCTTTTTTGAATGATCATAATATACCTGTTATAGGAACCCTGTACTCAATGATGGGAGAACTAGATTCTCTTGGGATACAGGTGCCGTGGCAAGCTTGTACAAATCCTGATACTTGTTTTTGGGATATTGCCCGTGATAGTAATGATACAAAGGATTATATTGAAACTATTGTAAACAGATATAAAGACCGGACAAAATACTGGGAACTTGCTAATGAGATTGAAGGGCATTCCAAACCTACAAGTCTGCCAATTATAGATTTGATCAACTTCTTTAAATATAATACACAATGGATAAAAAATAATGATTCTACTGCAAAAACCTTGCTGCCTGGTTTGGTCGGGACTTACGGATTACCACTAAATCAAAAGTATGCTTGGTTAAAATTGTTTTTAGTAGGTGGTGGAGGTGATGTTGTGGATATTATGAATTATCATGATTACAATTCATGGTGGACTTTACCCGCTCATTTTGATTCAATTAGAAATATATTGACGCAGTTTGGATATGCCGATAAGCCAATATGGATTACTGAATGCAGTATTTCTTCTGATACAGTTTCTAATATAACACCTGATTACTCCTCAGAAGATGAACAGGCTGCAGATGTTTGGAGAAGACCATCAGTGCTTTGGTCAAGAGGTGCAGAAGTGGTATTCTGGCATTGCTTGTGGAGTAGTGACTATCAATCAGAATGGAGCCATTTTGGATTATTGAGTGATAAAGGAGAGAAGAAAAAATCATTTTATGCTTACCAGTTATTAATTGATGAAGTTGCGGATTTTGATAGCATTGAGTTAATTAGTAACGGAAATATTGTTGACAATAATGATAACGGTGGAGATGGGATTTGGGCAATAAAGTTTACCGTGCAGGGGAAAAAGAAATGGTTATTGTGGAGCCCGGATAACCAGGTTTATTCATTTCCAAGAAATTGGCTGGATAATTCGGATGTGGTGAATGTAACACATGTTGTACCGGATGAATTGTTTTTTAATGGAGATTCAGCGGTTTTTAATATTTATACCAAGGTATGTACCTCCGATAGCACTCAGTTTCAGTTAACATCATTACCAATATTACTGGAAGAGGGAACTGCAACCTCAATGGAAAAAGTTAGTGAAGTTAATAATGGAATAGAGGTTTTTCCAAACCCAACCAATTCAATCATCAATATACAGTTTGATCTTCATGAGGAAGGTAAAATAAAGTTGAGCATTTACAATTTACAAGGGAAGCAGTTAATAAGTGAAGAATTGCAAAATAATTCTGATAGCCATGCAATTGATGTGTCACATTTAGTGAATGGAGTTTATATCTTGAAAATTGAGTCAGATACCAAGACAGTAGTAAAAAAAGTGTTGCTTCAAAAATAAAAATTGATCAAAAAGTCATTATTGACGGACACCATCTATTAACTTGAAAAACAACACTATGTCACACTGAGTTTATCGAAGTGTTCTTTCCCAAACTTCAATAACCATAACCAGTCTTCGATAAACTCAGACTGACCAATTCAATTAGTTCAAGAATGACTAACGATAAATATACTGTATATATTCTTAAATGCTCGGATGATTCTTATTATACTGGTATTACCAATGATATTGATAGAAGAATGTTTGAGCATGAAACAGGAGCAATTGGAAGTAGCTATACCTGGAACAAGAAACCATTAAAACTTGTTTTTCAAGAACATTTTCATGATCCAAATCAAGCTATTAAATTTGAAAAGCAGGTTAAGGGCTGGAATAGAAAAAAGAAAGAGGCTCTAATTCAGGGAGATTGGGATGAAATTATTCGATTATCTAATCTAAAAAACACTACAAAGTCACACTGAGATTATCTGCCAGTCACACTGAGTTTATCGAAGTGTTTCTTCCCAAACTTCAAAAACTAAGGTTAGTCTTCGATAAACTCAGACTGACATATTATCGAAAGGTCAGAAATGAAAATTGATCGAGAAGTTATTAATGATCGGTTCCATCTCTACATTGATCTCTGAATAGGTTTTGTTGCTTACTTCGTTGCTTATATTTGTAAGCGTAGTAGTACCAGTATTATAAATAATATTCAACCCACCTTGGATGTTGAAAGATATCCGATTACTTAATTTATAATTAATGCCTGCAAAAGGAACAATTCCTACTTGGATATTTTCAGTTGAACTTTCAGCTGTTTCTTTGATGAATAATCCTGATTTTGGAACAGTATCAGGTCTATAGGTCGTAAATGTTGTTTTAGATTCGTTTTGGCCTCCGAGAATATCAAATCCATAAAAAACGGTGAAGTTATTCATTGGTCTTTGCCATTCTAAACCTAACTTTATTATGGACAATCCATTGATTTCATTAGAAATAAAGTTTGTTGTGTCACCAGCATCATTTTGGCTAACAGCCGTAGCAATGTCATTTGGTGTGAATACAAAGCCAAGTCTTATGGCCTTTCCTGATTTGAAATGATGCTTGAATTTGGATTCAAACTTAGGCGTGGCCTGCCCACCTAAAAAGAATATCGCCCATTGAGAAAGGTTAAGATCTATTTCATTATATTTTCTTGCAGTGTCTACAAATGTCGTGTCATTAGAAGGCTCAATAACTGAATCTTGGGCAAAAGAACTAAGGGATGTAACGCTTAGCATCATGCAAGTAACATAAATGAAAATACGTTTCATGGGTTTTATTTTAGGTTCGCCTCTAAATTAAAATATTTGATGTAATACTTATCCACAACTTATTATTGATTCGTTAATTCGTGTATTAGTATATTCGTTAATCGTGTATACGCTACTATTGTCTATTTGTTAAAGGTTATTATCTATAGGATATCTACTATAAGCTATTTACTATTAGCTATCAGCTATAAACTATTAACTTTTTTTAGAAAAAAATCCACAATTTTCCTTACTTTTGCTACCCGTAATCCCAATAATGACAATCAATTGAAGAGAATTGTATTTCTATTAAGCTTTATTTTTATTTCGTTCATTTCTTTTGCGAATGTAACGTTTACAGCTAATAATGCATGTTACACTGAGCAAACTACTTTAACGGGTTCTTCTACATTACCTGACTCAATGATCACAAGTTGGAATTGGGACTTGGATGGCGATGGTGATTATGATGATGCTTCCGGACAAACTGTAATTCATACTTACACATCTTCCGATACTTTTAAAGTCGGATTAAAAACTGTTTTAGCGGATGGTTCCAGTGATTCACTTTCTACTCCAATAGATGTAGTTGTATACCCGATTCCAAGTGTTAATTTTCAGGTAGACAACTTGTGTCAGGGTAAAACAGCAGTTTACCAGGATAAATCAACTTTAGAAAGTGGAACCATTACCCAGTATCGCTGGGATTTTAACAATGATGGAGTTCCTGACACAATTACTACATTACCTTCTGCATCTTTTATAAATGGACCAGCAGGATTATATACTACAAAGTTGGAATGTGTTACAGATAACGGATGCATGTCTTTTGCTACTAAATCAACGGAAGTGTATACTCAACCGGAAGCAAGTTTTACAGTTTCTGATGCCTGTGTAGGTAGTGAAAGCATTTTTACTAATAAGTCTACCGTGAGTTCTGACACTAATGTGATTTATGTTTGGGATTTTGGAGATGGAGAACAAGACTCTGATAATTCTCCTACACATGAATATACATCTGGTGGAATATTTACTGCTACATTGTACGTTATCCCAGAAAATAATTGTAGAGATACTGCTACTGTTTCCGTGACAGTAAATCCGGAACCAACAGCAAGCTTAGAGTATGATGGAGATACAGTTATCTATCAAGGAGAAACATTAGGTATTTCTATTGACGGTAGTTTTAGCTCGTACTCGTGGTCAAACGGAGAAACTTCACAAAGTATAACAGTTAAGAATGGTGGAATATTTTCAGTATTAGTTACTGATATCAATAACTGTACTAAAACTTTAACTACAGAGATCATTTACAAAGATAAAGCTGATGAGGTACCATTGAGAATGACCTGATAACACCCAATAATGACGGTTATAACGATTATTTCTTGATTGAAGAGATTAATTCCTACA
>JAESTI010000087.1 GCA_016763665.1 Bacteroidia bacterium
AACCCCGATGTTGTTATAGGAGGCAGCCATGCCCTGTTTGGCTGACGAAGCTTTAGCGTAGTCAGCTTTATTCCCGAGTTCCTCGTATATCTTCAAGACTTTAAAGTAGTAGTCAAGGGCACGGGGGTAGTCGGATTGATTCTTATAAATAACCCCGATGTTGTTATAGGAGGCAGCCATGCCCTGTTTGGCTGACGAAGCTTTAGCGTAGTCAGCTTTATTCCCGAGTTCCTCATATATCTTCAAGGCTTTAAAGTAGTAGTCAAGGGCACGGGGGTAGTCGGATTGATCGTCATAAATAATCCCGATGTTGTTATAGGAGGATGCTAACCGGCTTGTGAAAAACATTTTCTCCTGGTCTGATAACTCTTTTTCTAAATTGATTTCACATAAGCTCAATATTCTTTGATTCAATTCAAGGTCAAGCTCAGGGTTAGCTATGTATATGAGATTGTCCCATTGCAGTAAGGCTTTTACTTTTATCGTATCATGCTCTGCTGTTTCAATAACTTTCTTCAGGCTATCAATCCTTATACCGAGCGCAGTCGAAGTATTCTCTGCCTGGCCTTGTTCTCCTGCAAACAAACCCAAGCTCGTCAAGCTGCATAACATCCCGACAAGAAAATAAGTAAGTATTTTCAGAAAGTTTCCAGTACCCTGCATGGGGTTATTTTAACCTTTTAAGGTAAAGTAAGTTAGCTTAAAATTTGCCTTATGCAAAGGTAAGCAATCCGCTCAGGAATTATCAAGGTCAAGCCCTGCGGGTTTTGAATGAAATTTTTTCTGTTGTAGCGCTTCAACTGAATGTGGAGGAGTTGTAGGTTGCTTATTGAGAATTAGTATCCTTTAAAGTCACTATCTTTACGTTATGCGAATAGCTATTACATTATTGTTCATAACCCTAAATACTATACTATCCTTTGGACAGAACAATGAGAAAATAGACAGCTTAAAAGCTAAGCTCGAGACAAATATTCACGATACCGTTAGAATCAAATTATTGACCAGGTTATGTTGGTATCATAGAACTTTTAATCCACAAGCTGCAATTCAGTATGCCGAACAGAGTTTATCAATGTTGAACCGAACGAAATACCCAAAAGGTTTAGCAACAACATTAAATATGCTCGGGGTGATTGAAAAAAATAAAGGAAATTTTGATAAAGCATTGGATTACTATTTACAGGCATTGAAAATTTTTGAGCAAATCGAACTTATTCCTGGATTAGCTAATTGTACGAATAATATTGGAGTGATTTATTATTATCAAAAGGATTATAAATCAGCCTTAAAATATTATTATAAATCTTTAGGTTATGAGCGGGGCCTTAATAACAGAGGGGGCATTGCCGATATTTTATTAAATATAGGTGTTATTCACATGTATAGTAACAACCCCGATACTGCCCTGCATTATTACCTTAATGCCTATGATATCTATAATGAACTTGAAATTGATCACGGTTTAGCAAGCGCATTAGATAATATTGGGCAGATATACCTTGGTAATGAGGACTTTGTTAATGCGATTAAGTATTTTAAGAAATCATTATTATTCGAGCGAAAACTTGAAAATAACATCGGTATTTCTATAAGCCTGAATAATTTAGGAGAAGCTTATTTGAAGATAGCCGAACATGATACAGCTATCCATTACTTCAAACAAAGCATAATAAAAGCTCAAATTATTGACTTCAAGGATATTATTAAGCACACCTCTAAAATTCTATCAAATGTATATGCTTTGCGAAATCAACATGAAGACGCATTTCAAAGTTTTCAAGTATATGATTCCCTAAAAAGCCAATTGTTCAATGAAGAAAAATCAAAAAAAATTGGCAAGTTAGAAGCAAAACACGAATTGGAAGTAGCTGAAATACAGCGTAAGAAACAAGAAGAAGAAAGAAGTAGGCAGGAGCAGTTGGCAGTGAGCAGGCGCAATCAATTACAGTATTCAGGTATAGTACTGGTATTGGTAGGATTGTTTATTGGAATATTCCTTTTTGCAAGAAGGTTTAGGAAAATAAAGGAGTATAAGACCTTCCGCCAATATACCAAGATTGTAGAAGCAGCACTGTTTATTTCCTTCCTCATCTTCTTTGAGTTTATCCTTGTAGTATTAGACCCTTACATAGAACAAATTACTGGAGGTGCACCCTTGTGGAAATTAGGGTTTAATGCATTGTTGGCAGGGGTAATCTTTCCCATACATAGTCTCTTGGAATCTAAGCTAAAGGGTCAGGTAATTAAGACTGAAAGAAAGAAATGGGTAGCAGAAGCTGTAAAGGGGAAGAATCTTTTGGTGGTAATTGGGTTGGGGTTTGTTTTGGGTTTGAATACTTCGACTACGCTCAGTACTGGGTTTGATGCTTCGACTCCGTTCAGCACAGGTTCAAGTAAAATTGATAGTTTGAAAAACGTAATAGCAACAGCAGAGCATGATACAATAAAGGTAAAAGCTCTGAACGAGCTAGCTGATAAATTCACGGCAACCAGGCCAGACACAGCTCTTGAATTAGCAAAACAAGCATTGAAGTTGAGCAATATATTGGAATTCATCAAAGGACAGATTGCTGCCTACGACAACATAGGCTATGTAAATTATGTTCAAAGCGATTACGGGCAAGCCATTGCCAATTGGGAAAAAGCACTTGAATTAGCAGAGCAGCAAAACCATTTCAAATTTACGGCTATGGTGTATAGTAATATCGGTAGCATTTATGCTATTCAATCTGAATATCATCAAGCCCTTAGTTACTTCCTTAAGTCTTTAAAAATAGAGGAGGAGGGGAATGATAAAAAAGGTATGGCTGCCTCCTATAACAACATTGGGCTTATTTATTTTTATCAGTCTTCCTACCTTCAAGCCCTTGACTATTTCTTTAAAGCACTTAAAACAAAGCAAGAAATTCAAGATACAATAAATAGACATTACGCAAATATGCTTAACAATATCGGTGGTATTTATGAGATTCAATCTGACTATCCCCAAGCCCTTGATTACCACTTCAAATCCCTTAAAATATATGAGGAACTAGGAGATAAAGTAGGTATCGCTTCCTCCTATAATAACATCGGAGTTATTTATGAGAATCAATCTGACTACACTAAAGCCTTATCCTACTACTTTAAATCCCTTAAAATGAAAGAGCAACTGGGGGACAAACAAAGCATGGCTTCCTCCTACATTAACATAGGCAGTTTGTATACAATTTTTTATAAACAAGGTGATAGTCTTGAAATAGCAGGTATATGGACTGCTGAAAACCCAAACAGGCTACTCGACAGTGCCATGTATTACCAACAGAACGCTCTATTAATTTGCAAAGAACTAAGCATCGAACGTGATATGTCATATAGCCTATCTGCTATTGCCGATATTCTTATGATAAAAGAAGAATACAGCCACGCTTTGGAGTATTATCACCATTCTTCTATG
>JAESTI010000433.1 GCA_016763665.1 Bacteroidia bacterium
AACAAAACCTAAACTGCATTAAAACGCAGTTTAGCCAAAACGTTGGCGTGCATTGTAAAATGAAACGGGAGCCTTTATCGAAATAATTTCAAACTTTAAAGACCTGAGGCTTTTACACAAGCTCAGAGAAAAAGAATTAACAAATTCTTAAATAATTAAAACAACTTATATACTCCAAAACAAGGGATCACATACATGGTCTTACACCAAAATATTATGAAGGGGTATAAGGCAGAGTCCTTGGCGAGATAAGTTAACTAAAACTCCTTCACAGTATCAGTATTCAACCTTTGAATGAGCTTTCATCTTATTACTTCAATATCACCATTAATATAATGTAACTTTGCAGCCCGAAAATCAGGTTGTACCTAATAAACATTTAAAATATATAGCAACAATGAAAGTGAAAAAAAGTTGGATAATCATAGGAGTCATAATTGTTATAATATTTATTATCTATCGCTTCTTTGCCGGAAGCTATAACAATATGGTCAACTATGATGAGACTGTTATCACATCGTGGTCAAATGTTGAAAATGTTTATCAGAGAAGGGCGGATTTGATACCCAATCTGGTGAGTACGGTAAAAGGTTATGCAGCACATGAGAAGGAAACCCTAACTGGAGTTATTGAGGCCAGGGCTAAAGCTACAAGTATTAGCATTGACCCAACTAACCTTAATGCTGCTTCCATGCAGCAATTTCAGCAGGCACAGGCAGGATTGAGTTCTGCGTTATCAAAATTAATGGTTGTAGTAGAACGCTATCCTGACTTGAAAGCCAATCAAAACTTTTTAGAGTTACAGGCACAACTGGAAGGTACAGAAAATAGAATTGCTGTGGAACGTAGAAAGTTCAATGAATCAGTAAAAGTATATAACACATACATTCGTTCTTTCCCTAAAAACATGGTGGCTGGAATGTATGGTTTTGAAAGGAAAGTTCAATTTAAAGCTGATGCAGGTGCTGATAAGGTGCCGGAAGTTAAATTTTAACACGGATGTCCAGCAAGTTTTTTTCGTCAGATCAGAAGCAACAAATTGTAAGTGCAATTAAAGATGCCGAATCAAATACCTCCGGTGAAATTCGTGTACATATTGAGAATCATTGCAAAAAAGAGGTATTAGATAGAGCATCGACAGTTTTTGCTTCCTTAAAAATGCACAAAACCAAATTGAGAAATGGTGTATTGTACTATTTGGCTATTAAAGATCATAAGTTTGCCATTCTTGGAGATGGGGGCATAAATGCCGTAGTTCCTGATGACTTTTGGGATAATATAAAAGAAAATATGCAGCATAAATTTGCAACAGGTAAATTTACAGAAGGATTGTCTTTAGGTATTAAAATGGCAGGAGAGCAATTAAAAGCTCATTTTCCATACCAGTCTGATGATATAAATGAATTAGATGATGATATTTCTTTTGGTGAGATTAAATCAGATGGTTAGGTTACTATTTTTCATTTTACCGGTATTAGTTTGTAGCTATTCCTTTGGACAAGATTTTCCAGAGCGACCTAAACCACCAAAATTAGTTAATGATTTTGCGAATATATTAGGCGATAGAGAAGAATTAATACTTGAAAAAAAGTTAGTTGCATACAATGATAGTACTTCTACACAAATAGCTGTTGTCACTATCAATTCAGTAAATGGAAATGATATTTCCGATTATAGTTTTCGTCTCGCAGAAAAATGGGGGATAGGAGGGAAAGGAAAGGACAATGGAGTACTTATTTTAGTGGCGCTGAAAGACAGAAAAATGTACATTGCCACGGGCTATGGGCTGGAAGGTGTTATTCCTGATGCCATATCTAAAAGAATAGTAGAAAACTATATGAAGCCAAATTTCCGCAGTAAAAATTATTACAAAGGACTAGACGAGGCGACATCGGTCATCATGGGCTTGGCAAGTGGCGAGTTTACTGCAGATCAATTTAGAAAGAAGAATATCGGACTCTCACGTTTGTTATTTCCCTTACTCATAGTCATTTTCTTTATTATTATTTCCTACTCACGATTCAGAAGTGTAAGAGGTTCTCATATGGCAGGGAGCAACCTGAATTTTTTATCCTTTCTTTTTTTGATGTCAGCTGTGTCTGGCAGAGGTGGTGGAGGTTACAGCAACTTCTCATCAGGGAGTGGTTCTTTTGGAGGAGGAAGTTTCGGTGGTTTTGGAGGTGGGAGCTTTGGAGGTGGTGGAGCAGGAGGCAGTTGGTAGAACTATATTGAAGATTTGTGCTGATGAATGTAAACAAACAATATAATAAAAAGCAAAATTTCTAATGCCGGTCTAAATAACATATATGAATTAACTATATCCAAACAAAATGATTGATTTACTAAAAAGGTTTGAAAAGAAATACGGACGTTTAAAAAAGAAGGGGTTGATTATTGATGAATTAACGGGGATCAAATCAGGAAAGATGTTCACCGTGATAAATGTAAGCAGGCCTTTCATGTTTGACAACCGTTTGATTCCTGCAAAATTTGAGGGTGTTGAAATAAAGAGAAAAATATATGGCACATTACCCAGCGAATTCAAAATCAACAAGAAAGACTCAGAACAGAATGGGTATATCTGGGCAGCAGAAAGATTTGAACAGTATGTTGACAACCATGCTGAGGAAATAAAAATTCAATTGGACAACCCAGATATGAGCAGAGAGGAAATGTTAGATGCGCTGTGTTTTGGCAATTTTGAGAAACATCAACAAAAATGTGCTAGATGGGTTGAAGAAGGTAAAATACCTGCATTTAACGAAAATCAGTAACATATTAAATTAGAAAACTACTGAATATTTGACAGAGATGACAATTCATCATTCAGAAAATATGGTTCAAAAATCGGACTATCAGCTTAGGTGGATTACCGCAAATAAACCTACCTATTCTGAAAATCAAATACAGGCTGCTCTTGAAGAATTAAAAAGAAGGGAAATGATAGAGACGAATGCAGGAAATATTCAAACTATTCTTATGAAATTGCGGGATTTTATTCTTAGTTTCTTTAAATAAAGGCACACCAATAAGTGTGAGCAAACTATGAGAGCACAAAACTAGATTATGGCTATACTGTTATTTATTATTTTACACTGGTATTTATCTGGATTCGCACAATCTTTTTTCAATCACAGATATGCTGCACATAGGATGTTTTCTATGTCATTATTTACAGAAAAGGTATTTTTTATATTCTCTTTTATCACGGCAGGTTCATCCTACATGAGCCCATATGTTTATGGAATATTACACCGTATGCATCATGCTTATGCAGACACAGAGAAAGATCCACATTCACCTTCTTTCGATTCAAATCCTTTCAGTATGATGTGGAGAACGTATAAAGTTTTTTCTGACATCCTTAATAGAAGAATTGCAATTGAAAATAAATTCACGAAAGATTTACCACAATGGGATTCATTCGATAGGTTTGCAAGTTCTTTATTGGTTAAAATATCATGGGGAGTAATATATACTATATTCTATATTCAATTCGCTACTGCATGGTGGATGTTTCTATTTCTTCCATTCCACTTTGTAATAGGGCCATTACAGGGTATAGTAATTAACTGGTTCGCTCATAAGGTGGGATACACTAATTTTAGGATTAATAATACTTCAAAAAATTTGCTGGTGATTGATTTTCTTACGTGGGGAGAAGGTTACCATAATAATCATCATGCTTTTAGCGGCAAAGTAAATTTTGCAAAGAAATGGTTTGAAGTAGATCCTGTTTATCAGGTTATAAGATTCTTTCGTCTGCTGAAGATCATTAGAATATGAAAATAATTCTTATTTACCTTAAGGGAGCCTCTAATAATTATTATAATGAAAGTTTAGCGCTTTAATTAAACTTTTATCTCGGAGAACAAGCAAATAGCTTCAAAAGCCCTATGTTCAAATACTGTAACGAGTAGAAAACTCCATTAC
>JAESTI010000088.1 GCA_016763665.1 Bacteroidia bacterium
AGATGCGTTAGTTGGATCGTCAGTCCATGTAGCATCTGTCAGTACAGCTTTTCCTTCAGGAAATGCTCCTATGAGTGTTAAAATAGAAGATACAAAATTTGCAGTTTCGGAAGGAGCTGATGAAATAGATATGGTTATCTCTAGAGGCAAATTTTTATCTGGAGAATACAATTATATATTTGATGAGATTGCTACGATTAAAGAAGCTTGTGGTCATACTCATTTAAAAGTCATTTTGGAAACCGGTGAATTGGAGACTTTGGATAAAGTCAGACTGGCCAGTGACATTGCAATGAGAGCTGGAGCTGATTTTATTAAAACTTCAACCGGGAAAATTCAGCCTGCAGCAACAATGCCCGTGACTTTGGTTATGTTAGAAGCTATCCGGGATTTTTATTATGATACCGGTAAAATGATCGGAATGAAACCTGCCGGTGGAATCAGAACCCAAAAGGATGCTATCAGTTATTTAGTAATGGTCAAGGAAACTTTGGGAGAGGCATGGCTTAACAATAGGTATTTCAGATTTGGTGCAAGTACTTTGACCAATGACCTATTAATGCAATTGATTAAAGAGCTTACAGGTAATTATCAATCATTAGATTATTTTTCAATAGATTAAAATATGGGAACAAAATCAGTATCAAAAAATGGTAAAAGTAATGGTGCTGCTGTAAAAGAGCCAAAAATTGAAGTTGGAAATGGAAAAGCAGATTCTGGTAATATGAAATTAAATTTCAAAACAGATTGGCAATATGCTCCATCGGCAGAAAGTTCGGATCATATTAAAATAGATAAAAAATATGGACTTTTCATTAACGGAAAATTCGTTAAACCTAGTAGTGGTAAATATTTTAACACAATTAACCCAGCTAATGAGAAGAAATTAGCAGAAGTAGCAGATGCAAATGAAAAAGATGTTGATAAAGCAGTAAAAGCAGCTCGCAATGCTTATGAAAAAGTATGGTCAAAAATTTCTCCGAGAGAGAGAGGAAAGTACATATATAGAATTGCGAGATTGATCCAGGAGAAAGCAAGGGAACTTTCTGTAATCGAAACAATGGATGGCGGTAAGCCAATTAAAGAAGCACGGGATATAGATGTTCCTTTAGTAGCCGGGCATTTCTTTTATTATGCCGGATGGGCTGATAAATTACAATATGCATTTCCGGGTAAAACCCCAAAACCACTTGGTGTTGCAGGGCAAATTATTCCCTGGAATTTTCCATTGTTAATGGCAGCATGGAAAATTGCTCCTGCCTTAGCTACTGGAAATACAGTTGTATTGAAGCCTGCAGAAACAACTTCTTTAACAGCACTTAAATTAGCAGAGATAATACAAGAATCAGGATTGCCTGATGGAGTGGTGAATATAATCACAGGAGCAGGAAACACCGGTTCTGCATTGGTGAATCATCCTGATATTAACAAGGTTGCTTTTACGGGTTCTACTGTGGTTGGTAAGATCATTCAAAAAGCATTGGCTGGAACAGATAAAAAATATACACTTGAATTAGGAGGAAAGGCTGCCAATATCATTTTTGAAGATGCATCAATTGATCAGGCAGTTGAAGGAATTATTAATGGCATTTTCTTCAATCAGGGACATGTATGTTGTGCTGGTTCAAGATTATTTGTTCAGGAATCCATCTTTGATACTGTAATGAGGAAACTGAAGGATAGGATGGATACCCTGATCGTTGGGGATCCTTTGGATAAAAATACGGACATAGGTGCCATAAATTCCCAAACACAGTTGAGTACCATCAAGAAATATTACGACATTGGATTAAAAGAGGGGGCAAGTTGTTATCAGTCTTCATGTTCTGTTCCTAAAAAAGGCTATTGGTTTAGGCCTACCATTTTTTGGGATGTGGCCCAATCGCATAGAATTGTTCAGGAAGAGATTTTCGGTCCTGTACTGGCTATTCAAACTTTCAGAACAGTCAAAGAAGTGATTGAAAAAGCCAATAATACACAATATGGACTTTCAGGAGGAATTTGGACGGATAAAGGGTCCAAGATATTTAATGTATCAACCAAATTAAAAGCCGGAGTAATATGGGCAAATACTTTCAACAAGTTTGATCCTAGTTCTCCATTTGGAGGATATAAAGAAAGTGGAGTAGGAAGAGAAGGTGGATTACACGGCTTATCACCATATTTAAACCTTGAATAAAAGCATGGTCATATTGAGTTTATCGAAATATAGACCGGACTTTGATAAACTCAGTCTGACACCATAGTAACAATAAACTAATAACAAAAGATGGCAAGACTAAACGTACTAAAAACTTACAAAATATACATCGGAGGGAAATTCCCCAGATCAGAATCCGGAAGATATGATGTTGTAAAAGACAGTGATGGAAAGCAATTGGCTAACTTTTGCAGATCTTCCAGGAAAGATTTCAGGGATGCCGTAACAGTTGCAAGAAAGGCTGTTGATGGTTGGGCAGGAAAGTCGGCTTATAACAAGGGTCAAATACTTTACCGAATAGCTGAAATGCTTGAGGGAAGGAAAGATCAGTTTGTAACTGAATTGATACAACAAGGTTCATCAACAAAAGCTGCAGAAAAGGAAGTTGATCTTTCAATTGATAGATTGGTTTATTATGCCGGATGGTCTGATAAATATCAACAGGTGTTTGGAAGTGTAAATCCGGTTGCGAGTTCGCACTTTAACTTTTCAGTACCAGAAAATATGGGAGTTGTTACTGTAATAGCTCCTGAAGATACATCACTAATAGGATTGGTTTCAGTTATCGCTCCTGTTATTGTGGGAGGAAATACCTGTGTTGTTTTAGCCTCTCATTCAAAACCACTGTGTTCAATTACTTTTGCAGAGGTGTTAAATTCTTCGGATGTTCCCGGTGGAGTAGTAAATATTCTAACAGGAAGAAGGAAAGAGTTGATAAGCCATTTCTCAACACACATGGATGTAAATGCCGTAGTTTATTGTGGAAATGCTATGGAAGCAAAGAAAACGATTCAAATCAATGCGGCTTTAAATGTGAAAAGAATCATTTGTCCTAAAATTCAGGATTGGACAAAACCTGAAGCAGAGGATCCATACTTGATCATGAATCTTCAGGAAACCAAAACCACCTGGCATCCTGTTGGAATCTAGCCTTTCACTCAGTCAAAACACTATTCGTTGGCCGACATTAATGTCGACCTACAATTAATTAGTTCCTTTTATACCCAACTAGGATGAGGTGTAAAATATCTCACAACATTTTTTCTTGAATTTGAAATTATTGTAACCAAATTAGTGGGCGGGAAGAATTCTGGAGTCGGTTTTACCTATAACTTTGGAATAAGATATCTGAAATAGTAATTCATCCAAATTATCTTCTTTAAAATCTCATCAAATTCTTACGTAAGGTGCAAACTTTGTTGGTAAGCAATACGTATAATTCATTGGAAATCTGTGCCTTAATGGGTAACTTTACTTAGAAGCACTCATTAAGTACGTATGATATATTGGGCATTTTTAATAAATTGCCATGGTTAATTATGAACTTTAAAAGGAAAATAGTATTCCTTTGGGGGATTGTTGTATTTATAGCAATATTGTTTGCGGGAGAGAGTTACGCTCAACTTGTAATTAATGAGGTTTCTCAAGGCCCTTCGGCTACTAAAGAATATATAGAATTGGTAGTTACTGGAGCTACAAATTCTCCACCTGCGTGTGGTACTGTTAGTCAGTGTGTTGATCTTAGACATTGGCTAATTGATGATAACAATGGATGGCATGCCG
>JAESTI010000089.1 GCA_016763665.1 Bacteroidia bacterium
CAAAATATGTACAGAAGTTTGCGTCAGATAACCAACACATGTTAAACATGATTGCTTGGAATTTTTATGAAAATATTGATGATAAGGGAATGCTTGCTAAAGCTGAAGGATGGGTAAAAAAATCTATAGAAATAGAAAAGAGTTACGCAAATGTTGATACTTATGCTGCCGTGTTATACAAACTTGGTAAAAAAGAAGAAGCCCTGAAAGCAGTTGATGAAGCATTATCACTTGCTAAAGAAGAAGAAATAGATGCCAAAGAAACCCAGGAATTGAAAGAGAAGATTGAGAAGTTGTAAATCTAATCTATTGCTCCATTGTTGTATTGTTAAATTGTTATGCTGAACAATATAACAATGGAGCAATAGATTAGAATTACAACTTCTCAATTTTCTCTTTCAATTCCTGAGTTTCTTTAGCCTCTATTTCTTCATCTTTAGCAAGTGATAATGCTTCGTCAACTGCTTTCAGGGCTTCTTCTTTTTTACCAAGTTTATATAAAACTGCAGCATAGGTATCAACATTCGCGTAGCTTTTTTCTATTTCTATGGATTTTTTTATCCATCCTTCAGCTTTAGCAAGCATGCCCTTATCATCAATATTTTCATAAAAATTCCAAGCAATCATGTTTAACATGTGTTGATTATCTGACGCAAACTTCTGTACATATTTCGATGATGCAGCTGCATATTTGCCCCAATCCTCTGTCATGTTATAATAAGTCATATCAGAATATGACAACCTCTCATTAACCCTATCGGCCTCATCGTATTTCTTAATTATTCCTTTGATCTGCTTAAACATTTCCTCATCTTTATCCATAGCTGCTTGACGAACACTTCTTACTGCAGTGGTTGTTAGCTTTTCATTTATCTTTTCAGCTCCATACTTTTCAGCAAATTTTTTATTGTTATCCATCAGGTATTTATATTCAGTTGAATTAATATCTGTAGTAAACAAGTGAATAAACTTCCAGTTTTGTTCAGAGATCAGATCTTCTTCTTTCTGGGTTTTAAAATACTCTTTCGATATATCCTTATATGACCCTCCTGCACTGAAAGAAGCTTTGGCATAATCATATAAAAACTGAGGATCTCTGTTTCCTTTTTCATATTTACTATGCATGTTTGAATATTGCATATTAGGATCCAGCGCATTTACTCCGTCTTTAATAAATTTATCGGCCTTTTTATAACTTCCACTTCTATGTATTAGATTTCCAGCTGCATCAAAAAATAAATACGAAGGATAAAAACGAACTTTGTGGTTTTTTGCAAAGTCTATCCCCCAACCTTTTTCCATATCCACTTTCATATTCACAAAATTCGCGTTGTAAAAATCTCCTACATCTTTTTGAGGAAATATATCACTTTGCATTTTCTTGCATGGTCCGCACCATGTTGCATAGGCATCTACAAATATGAACTTGTTATAGGCATTGGCTTTATATATAGCATCCTCCCATGATCCTTCAAAAAAATCCATTCCTTCATTTTCATCTTGAGCATTAGTATGGAGTACTAAAAGCGAGAATAATAGCGTTATTAAGGTTTTCATAATTTTTATGTTTTAATTATAGTATACAATATTGCAAATTTTGAGCAATAATACCAAGTGTTAAATATTGTTACTAATCAATACTTAAAGTGAACTAAAGTTTGAAGTGCCTAAAGTTAATTGAAGATGAATGGATTCTGCAAATTAGTATGACAGAAGCACATGAAATACTGGCCATTTTTAAATCAACTTAGCAAGACTATAGCACTTTAGGCATTTCAAACTCTAGGCACTAATCAGTTACCAAATGTTAAATATTGTTAAGTCTTCACTATCACCTTGACTTGACGTTATTTCTTTAGTACATTTGTATTTATTGTAAACTAAAAATAGACCAAAATGAAAAAGTTATTCAGTGTTTCTGTATTTGCATTAATGTTTTTAATGGCAAACTCAGTAACTACACAAACTTATGCATCTGTTCCTTCATTTGATGAAAGTATTACTATTTCTGATGTAAAATGTGATGGAAAAGATTGTAAGCACAAAAAATGTGCAGAAGCTAAAGCTGCATGTAAAGGTGCTAAAAAATGCTGTGCAAAGAAGTGCGCCAAGAAGTGTGCTGGAAAAGCAAAAGCTAAGGCTAGTAAATGTTCTCATAGCAAAGCTAGTAGCTCAACTTCTTCTGATACTAAAACATTAAAAGAATAAACAGAAAAACGTAGGAGATCAGGCATGCCTGACGCCTACGTTTTTTTATCGCAATTTATTTAAGCATTTGCTAAAATAATAAAATTCATTACTTTTGTACAATGAACAATGCATCAGAATGTATTCGAGCTTGTGCTGACCTGAAGCAAATTCACACAGGAAAAACTCTTTTAGAAAAGAATGCTCAAGGATTAAGAGATGTTTCTCAAATTCTCAACCTTGGCGGAAATGAAGTACGCTTAAAAATATTATACTTGCTGGAAGCCGAAAAAGAATTATGTGTATGTGATTTAACGGATATATTAGAAATGAATGTTTCCGCCATATCTCAGCATTTAAGAAAAATGAAAGATGGGGGAATTGTTAATTCAAGAAAAGATGGTCAAACTATTTTTTATTCGCTTGAACCAAAAGTAAATGCAATACTTAAATCAATTTTTTTAACCATTGAATATTCTTCAAATAAACTTAAAAGAGCGGTTTAATGGAAACTAAAAATCGTGCATTCTTAGGAACAGGAATAATTGCAGCGTTTGCTTCATCACTTTGCTGCATAGCTCCGATATTCGCAATTATCGGGGGAGTAACAGGTGCTGCCAGCATGTTTAGTTGGGTTGAACCTCTTAGGCCTTACCTTATAGTCCTTGCTATAGGTTCATTGGGTTTCGCTTTTTACAATGCTTATAAGCCTAAAAAGGAAGATGATTGTTGTGTTGATGAGTCTTGTGAAGAGGTAAAAACAAGCTTTCTAAACAGCAAGTCATTTCTTTGGACAATAACAATGATCTCTGCTTTATTATTTACTTTCCCCTATTATTCAAGTGCAATTTTTTCATCATCAAGTACTGAAGAAATAACCGAAACTAATATTGTAGTAAATACTGAAACCGTCAACTTAACAGTTACCGGAATGACATGTGGTGGTTGTGAAATGCATATTACCGAAGAATTGGAAAAACTTGATGGAGTTATTGCAAAAAAGGTAAGCTATAAAGAGAAATCTACCTTTGTAGAATATGATCCCTTAAAATTAAATAAAGACGAGATTATTAATGCCATAAACAACACAGGATACACGGCATCATTATTGATCAATTAATTATGAAAACAATAACATTAGAAATAGAAGGTATGACTTGTGGGCATTGTGCAAATACTTTATCCAACGCATTGGAATTAGAGGAGATAACCGAAAAGACAGTACGTTATGAAAACGCTAATGCGACCATTACTTTTGATAATGACAAGATCAATCTAAACCTAATAATTGAAACAATTCAAAACGAAACAAATTATAAAGTAAAACAAGAACAACTATGAAAAATCTACTAAAAATTTCTGCGCTATTATTAATTTTTAGCTTAGGATATGTACAAACAGGATCATCATTTAACAACACGGCTACTGATTCAGCCCAAGTGACAAATGAAACAAAACAAGTAACACTATCAGTAAAAGGCATGACCTGTGGTGGTTGCGAATCAAGAGTTTGCAAAGCACTTGATAAGAAAGATGGAATTATTTCAAGAACAGTTAGTCACACAGATGCCAATGCTGTTGTGGAGTACGATCCTACTAAAATATCTGAAAAAGAAATAGTTAAGGCTATAAGCGGAACTGGTTTTAAGGATTCTATTAAGA
>JAESTI010000398.1 GCA_016763665.1 Bacteroidia bacterium
GAAACATAAATTGATAGATCTTTAATTTCTTTACAAGCATTTTTGGGGCAAACAGGAACCCCAACGGATTTCATTATTTCATAGTCAGGAATATCATCACCCATATAAAGAGTATTTTCAATGTTAATATTGTTTTCCTGTACGTACTCCTTAAACTTTTCCATTTTATTTTCAATGCTTCCGTAAACATGTTCTATACCAAGCCTCTTTAGCCTTGTAACAACTCCATCTGACTTTCCCCCGGTAATAACAGCTACGTTGTATTTATCACTCTCCGCCAAAACTTTTAATGCATAACCATCTTTACTACTCATAAAACGCAACAAGTCTCCATTGTTCATTACCAATAGATCGCCTGTTGCAAGAACTCCATCCACATCAAAAACAAATGTGTTAACTGTAGAAAATTTGGTTAAATAATCGCTCATTTATAATTACGAATATACTAATTGATACAAATGATACTAATATTTACAAATAACGAATTAACGAATATACTAATCACGACTTTTCATTATACTGTTTGAAATATCCTCATACACTTTTCGATACGACTCATTTCTCTCCAGCATCTCCAAATGTTTATCCATTATTTCAGAATCTCCTCTCGCAGCTGGACCAGTTTGCAAATCTACCGGATCTGCATCATCTAAATTCGCAGATGAAACCTTGATCAATGGTCGCAGTAAATCCAGGTTCATTCCGTTGTTCTTCAAGAGGTCATCGGCAATAGCACACATATGATTAGAAAAATTACAAGCAAAAACTGCCGCTAAATGAACTATTTGCCTTTGCTCAGAATTTACAACTTGTACATTTTCGGAAAGTTCTTTCGCCAAATCGGATAGCATGTTTTCAACATCTTCACTAACTCCTTCAATGCAAAATGGAACGGAAGCAATATCCAACTCCTTATCCTTTAAAAAAGTTTGCAATGGATATAAAACTCCATACTTGCTGCTTATTGGCTTTAAAGTGACCATAGGGACAGATCCTGAAGTATGCACAATAACCTTGTTCGCTAAAGAAAGTCGTTCGTGCAATGTCGAGATGATATCATCCTTTAAAGCAATGATATAAATATCAGCTTCATCAGAGATTTCTGCAAAATCATCAACATCACTCGAACCCAAAGCACCCGCAAGCACCGAAGCATTTTCCAAATTTCTGCTATATACCTGAATAATCTGGTGCCCTGCTTGTCTAAACGCCTTTCCCAAATGGGTTGCTACATTTCCTGATCCGATTAAGACTATTTTCATTGGTGTTGGTGGTGTAGTGTACTAGAGTATTGGTGTTATGGTTTATATATATCCTTCCTAACTGGTAATTGTCATTTGTTAATTACTAATTGAAAATTGATAATAGTCAATTGTTCCAATATCTTGGTCGTAACCATTGCATTTCTCTTTGTTCCTTTGTAATTATCAAATATGGGAAATCTTTCGCTTTTTTCTTAAACTGTGTTTTGTATTCATTCAATTTATAGATAATTACTCCTCGTTGTGGACACACATCAAATCTAGCAACCGAACTTTCATTGTATAATTTGTCACTGTCATACTTTCTACATTTTCGATAATATGTTCCAATGGAAAGTACTTTTTTCTTTACAGGAGAGGTTTTCAATGAATTTAAGTCCCCTGCAAATTGATCCGAGTAAAACCTCACCGCATTCAAATGACAATAACTTCTTGGCAAAACTCCTAAAATATTGCCTTTAGTAAGTTTAGGATATAGATTAAAGAAATTGACTTGAAAAACAATATCTTTCTGTGCACGGCCATCATATCTTGTTCTCATATTTTTGATTATCATCCAAAAATCAAAAAAATCTTCTCCCAAAAAACGCTCATACAGCTCCGTGTTAGCCGGCATATCCATTAATAAAAAATCCACATATACTTGAATTTCACCTATTGGAATTGACTTCAACTGAAACTCATCAAAAAGTTTAAGGTTCGATGATGATGGAAACTTTTTCAATACCATTAAAAAACTATCTACCCGAACCGAATCTTTTTCAAGCCTATTTTTAAGATCCCCATAAATGTAAAAGGTCTTTACCAATGTTGGATATACATCCGCAGGTATAGACTTTGACCTTACAATTTTATTCAATACCCAAAAATCAGCCTCATAACCGCCAATGTAATTAATACCAACAACTTCAACCGCATTGTCCTCTCCAACATTCAAGTTAAATTCTCTAAGCCTGATGAAAAAATCAAAATATTCCCTGGTAAAGATCTTTTTACAATTCCATAATGCATGAACTAAGATCTTTTTATCTCCATTTTTTAGATAATCATTGATCATCAAACCAATACTGTAACTGACTTCCATCATGAGATATCGCACTTCTGAATTTTTATGCAAATATGCCAACAACTTATGTATGGTAACCGTATTTGCGCTCACTCCGTACTTTTGTCCTAACAGAAACAGTTTATTATGAGTAAGATCCGTTGAATCAAAAAAATCAACAAATATTGAGTCAGAATGCCATTCAAAATTAATGGGTATATGGTTTTTCATAAGATACCTTACTTTCTTGTTTTTTACATCCGGGTATAGTTCTTGATGATTTTGGGCAAGGGATAAATTTGCCAGAAAAACAAGTAAGATGGCAAGGGGTTGAAGTAAACGTCTTCTAATGAATTTGCGGGTCAATTAATTAGAGTTTAACGTGTTGCCCAATTAAAATCTTGACTAATTGAACGTCAGATTTAGCTTAAGGTTTAGTAAAATACTAATTCAATCGCCTAATGGGTTAGAATTTATTCTTTTGTTATCCTGATATCTTCTATTCATAGAAATAAATATACCAATTACCATGGTAATTGCTCCTAACCATAGCACATTTATAAACGGAAAAACAATTGCTTTCATAACAATGTAATCAGCCTTTTCCTCAGCAATACCGATCTCTATTTCGTTTTTCTCAGGTAAGATCCTATTGAAACTGAACTTTAATCCAATTGCTTCAACAAAAGTTTCCACATTATAAGAAGCTAAATCCTTGATCAAATAAAGAGGTTCTGTTTTATACTCAATCCAGTCATCCCACGCTTCATATAAAATGCTCAATGATGCCCCAACTCTAATTTCATATTCTGAGAGATTAAGATTAGTAATTTGTGGGTCATTATTTATTTGCTTCAAAACCACTTTATATCCATTATAGGACAACGTGTCTCCTAAAGATAGAGTAAAGAATTGTAAGTCTTTAAATTTCCTGTCTTCTGTATTATCCGGCACGGAAGTAACATGAGTGTAAATATCCTTGGTTGCATAATGCCTGGTATCAGGATTGGAGATCAAACCCATACTTGGATTGATCTGAGCGTTTGGATACAAAGTAAATTCCTCATGAACTTCCTCTGTAACAGGATCCTGCATTTTGTAATTTACTTTATAATAAATATTGGGTCCTTCAGTATGATACCCCAAATAAGTTACACGGTATTGATTTAACGTGGAAGTTTCATACTTCTTCAATAAGATATTTTCCTTTGCACTTTTTTCATCAAAATCCTTAATATTCAGATTTCCTTTTGACACAACCTCTTGCTTACTTTGAGATATCAATGCACCCAAGATAATTAACCCAAAACCTATATGAGAGATCGATGATCCCGAAACCTTTATTTTTCCCTTTAAAACTCGCATGATATATTCCATATTCGCAAAAATTGCAAACAATGAAGCAATTAACAGGACTAAATAATGATAGAATCGAATCTCTAATTGAAAGAATATTAGTCCCCCAATTATTAAAGACATCAACAACGATATCC
>JAESTI010000090.1 GCA_016763665.1 Bacteroidia bacterium
AGAACTGTAATACTGTATGTAAAAACGCGCTTCATCTTATATAAAGATACGGAATTTCTTAACGGGGGATTGAAAGTTTAACAAACATTAACAATTAACTGTTCTCATCCAATATCCCAGGTAGCGTTCCCTGCCAATAACTTATCTAGATCTCCCTCACCTTTTTTCTCAATTGCCTGTTCGATCTGTTCTTCCATGATATCTTCGTATGTAGGCCGGTCAGTTGCATAAAATACTCCAAATGGGCGTGGTAAGCCATGACCTTCGATAGGATCTCCAAAAAATCCGGAAAGTATGTTTGCTTTTATAGCGTCTTTTTCATCATGTATCCATAGATCGTTTTTGGAATCCTTATTCAAATCCACTATAGTTGGTTTAAAACCGTCAAGTTTAATTCCCTTGTCATCATCTTCTCCAAATATCAAAGGCTGGCCATCTTCGAGGAAGATTGCTGCGTTCTTTTTTGAGGATTTTTCAGTGAAAGCGAAAAAGATACCATCATTGAAAATATTACAATTTTGATAGATCTCTATAAACGAAGAACCCTTGTAATCGTATGCCCTTTTAAGAATTACTTGCAAATGCTTTGGATCTCTGTCCATAGATCTTGATACGAACGAAGCGCTTGCACCTAAAGCCAAAGATGTTGGATTAAATGGATTATCTATAGAACCCATTGGTGTTGCTTTATTGATCGTACCTTTAGGTGAAGTCGGTGAATATTGTCCTTTGGTTAACCCATAGATCTCGTTATTGAACAACAATAAGTTGACATCCAAATTCCTTCTTAACAAATGTATGAAGTGATTACCGCCAATAGACAATGAATCTCCATCACCTGAAACTATCCAAACACTGAGTTCAGGCCGCGTAGCTTTCAAGCCCGAAGCTACCGCTGTGGCGCGTCCGTGAATAGAATGCATACCGTAAGTTTCCATATAGTATGGAAATCTTGAAGAACAGCCAATACCCGAAATAAACACGATATCCTCTTTTGGGATACCAAGCTCAGGCATAACCTTTTGTACTTGTTTTAATATGGAATAATCACCACAGCCGGGACACCACCTAACATCTTGATCTGTTGAAAAATCTTTGGATGTTAATGCAGCTTCTGCTCCTTTGGTAGCATCGATTGTATCAGTGCTCATTTTTATTGTTGTAAATTTTCAATGATCTTTTCTTTGATTTCCTTTGAACTAAAAGGTAATCCTTGAATTTTGTTAAAGCCTTCCGCATCAATCAGGAATTTGTCTCTGATAATCTTAATAAGCTGTCCGTTATTGATTTCGGGAATAATTACTTTGTCAAAACCTTTTAACAGTGTTTCCAGGTTTTTTGGAAATGGATTCAAATATCTTATCTGCGCATGTGCTACTTCATAGCCTTCATCTAAAGCTTCTTTTACTGCGGTTTTGATAGAGCCGTATGTTGAACCCCAGCCAAGTATCAATAATTTGCCTTTTTCAGGACCATTATCAATTTCTTGTTCAGGAATAAAATCAGCAATTTTTTGAATTCTCTCCTCTCGCAGTTTTACCATGAACTCATTGTTCTCAGGATCGTATGATACATTTCCTGTCACACTGTCTTTTGCCAAACCTCCAATACGGTGTTCCAAGCCTTTTACACCTGGTACAGCCCAAGGTCTTGTTAGGTTTTCATCCCTGAGGTAAGGTAAAAATGTTCCATTCGATTTTGCGCTTTCATCTGCAAAAGAAACTTTAATGTCTTCAAGCTCACTTTCTTGAGGGAATTTCCAGGGCTCGGACCCGTTGGCAATGTACCCATCGCTTAGAAGCATCACTGGTGTCATGTGGTTGATTGCAACTTTACATGCCTCAAATGCTGCGTTGAAACAATCCGTAGGAGAGTATGGTGCAATAATAGGTACTGGTGCTTCCCCGTTTCTTCCATATAGAGCTTGTAGTAGATCTGCCTGTTCAGTTTTTGTAGGCATGCCAGTAGAAGGTCCGCTTCTTTGCACATTTATAATAACCAATGGTAATTCAAGAACTAAAGCCAGTCCAATTGCTTCACCCTTTAATGCTATTCCAGGCCCTGAAGATGCTGTTATGGCTAAACTTCCACCAAATGCTGCGCCAATAGATGCACATATGCTGGCTATCTCATCTTCAGCTTGAAATGTTTTAACACCAAAATTCTTATGTTTTGAAAGCTCATGTAAAATTTCAGTAGCAGGTGTTATTGGGTATCCACCATAAAATAATGGAAGCTTTGATTTTTTGGATGCAGCGATCAAACCAAATGATAAAGCCTGGTTACCCATAATATTCCTATAGGTACCTGTCTTAAGTTTAGCTGCTTCCACCTCATACCTGGTAGTAAAAGTCTCAGTGGTGTCACCATAATTATACCCGGCTTTTAACACCTTAACATTTGCTTCCGCAATTTCAGGCTTACTTTTAAACTTAGATTCAAGGAACTTTATTGAGTGTTCTAATGGCCTATTGTACATCCAATACAAGAAACCAAGCACAAACATGTTTTTTGACCTATCAATATCTCGAACTCCAAGCCCAGATTCTTCAAGGGCTCTTCTGGTTATTTTAGTTACTTCTATTTCGTATACTTTATATTTAGATAGTGAACTATCTTCTAAAGGATTTTCTTCATATTGTGCTAACCTCAGATTTTTCTTATCAAATCCATCTGTATTGACAATAATGATTCCATCATCCTTTAAAAGAGAAACATTGGTTTTTAAAGCTGCAGCATTCATTGCAACCAAAACATCAAGCGAATCACCTGGATTAAACACTTCATCACTACTGAAATTTAACTGGTAACCTGATACCCCAAACAAAGTTCCTTGAGGTGCACGTATTTCCGCAGGGAAATCTGGAAAAGTGGCAAGATCATTACCATGAAAAGCAGCAGTATTGGTGAATTGTCCTCCTGTTAACTGCATTCCATCACCCGAATCTCCGGCAAATTTTATGACTACTGAATTTAATTTATCTATGGTTTTACTCATATTTGTATTTCTTTAGACAAAAGCTTACAAAGTTAGGTAAATTATGTGTGTTTTAGAAGCTGTTTGGATTATATTTTGACTATTAAAATCAGTAATAATACAGAGGCTCGCACGATCAGGGAGTGTTCTTGTCAGTCTGAGTTTAT
>JAESTI010000091.1 GCA_016763665.1 Bacteroidia bacterium
CAGCGGCTTGAATAAGAATATTTGCATGTTTTTGTAACAAACCTTCATAATATTTTTTTTGAGTTTTGTAAGCTGTTGTTACACGTAAATATTCTAATTCTTCACTACTTACATTTCTTTTACCTTCATATTCGCTATATTCAAAAATACGCTCTCTTAATAACTCAAGATTTTGTAAGTTTTGATTCTTAAGAAATGTTATAGATTTAGTTAAAGTTTTTTTAATATCCTTAATTTGTTGATTTAGAGGTTTTATGTAGGGACTATATTCAGAATCATAGTTTTTTAAAAAATTTCTTTGATTTTGTAAAGATGATAATTGTTGAATGATTGCACCATAATCCTCTTCTTCTAAAATCAAGTGATGGAAGTCCTTATTAGTATTAATATAAGCAATAATTGTATCAAACTTTTGAAGTTCATTTTTAAATTTTAAAATTTCCGCTTTAATTTTACTTATAAAGTCATTCGAACCTAACTTAATAATGCCTTCACTTTCATATACGCTATTCAGGTTCCGGAGTTTGGACGCACTGAAACTATAATTTAATATTTTGTTGGTAGATTGTAATATTTGAGATTCAATCTTTAACATTTGCTCTTCAATAAAATTCGCGGAGCTTATCAGGCCTTCTTTTCGCTTTTCAAGTCCATATTCAGCATAAGCTTCAACTAAATGGTTTAAAAAATCTGCAGCTTTATATTTATTTTGGTCGGAAAAGTAAATTAGTAATGTTCTAGCTCTTGAATTGGTTATTATTAATTGTAGGTTTGGTGCAAATTCTTTTAATGCTACTTCAGGTATATTATTAATTATAAAGTAATATTTATCTTGTTGTTGGGAGGATACTAAATTAGGGTTATCTAATGTGATTTTAAAATCTACAATTTCAGTTTGATGCCATTTGCCAAATGTAAAAATTCTTTCTTGGCCTAAATATTTTAATGTAAATTGATTACTATTAACAAATAAGATTTCAAAGCGTATTTGATAAGTTATGTTATCTTTTATGTTAAATTCTACATGGTAATTTGCTGTTTCATATTGTTCTTGGGTTAAGACTTCTCCCTCCACAAAATATTGTACATTGTAATGCATTTTATTCAATGCTTTATTAACCATAAATGGAGATCTTAATAATTCCACTTCTTCCTGCAATTGTTCTTTAGCTAAAGCTTCTTGTTCGTGGCGATTAAAACCTACAAATGTTCCCAATTGAATAGATCTATTACTTGCTACCTTGATGCTCGTAATTCCCTTGAAAATTGGTGGAGTATACCGTAGAAATAACCATATTCCAGATATTGAAATTAGAAATAATACAATAAATATTAATAAAGAAGATTTTACAATTGTTAGTATCAACCCAATATCAAAATCCTTAAAAGGATTAGATAGTTCAAAATCTTTGTTTTCTGTTGGGTTCATGGGATTTTACGGATTATTACTAATAAATACTTATTAGTTTCTGCTAAATAAGACGCTAAATAGCAATACTATACTAGTTATACTAGTTATGAAGCTCATTATTAAGCCAAGCTCTTCAGTTATGGTTTCTGTAAATCTTCTTACAGGTTCTATATAGATTATATCATTTGATTTTAAGACTAAATCTGAATTTTGCATTCCTACAATAGTTGAGAGATTTATTAATTTGACTTGGGGATTATTTAAATCCCCTCTTATTAGCTTTATATTGTATGACTTAGCCGCTTTTGGAGGTAATCCTTGGAGCAAAGATATTAATTCTAGCAATGTTGTGTTTTCGTTGTTTAAATAATATATAGTGTTCAAGGCTCCGAGAACAAAAACCCTTCTGTTTAAAACATGCAATTTTACGTATGGGTTATTAATATAATCGGAATATTTTTCCTCAAGTAATTGTTCTGCTTCTCTGAAGGTTAGCCCTTGTAATTGCATATTTCCTATTATAGGTAATGTTGCGGTTCCATCAGGTTCAAGTAGATAACCTTCATTACCTCCGTAGCCGTACCCATAACCATAACCTTGGTTATTATTGTATCGATTATTATTTTGGCGATTACCATACCCACTGAAACCATAACCACCACCCCCATACCCACCATAGCTACCTGACCCATAATTACCACCTCCGTAAGCACCAAAACCCGCTAGTCCAATTCCACCACTTCTTATTATATCATAGCCTCCATTAGCATATACTTGAAGCATAATTTTATCGTCTATTTGAATTTTATAGCTTTCTTTGGGTGTTGCAGCAGTAGTGTCAAATTGGTAATCAACAGGTGTTTGAAACATCAGATCTCTTTGTATTGTTTTACAACTTCCTAAGAAACATATAACCAATATAAGAAGGGAAATTTGTTTTATTCTGTGAAGCAATTTTTTCTGCATATTATACTTGTATTGTTTTCGTTCTTATAACAAAGATAAAATTTTCAACCAGAATTTTAAAAGACTTTATATTGTTTAGTTACTTTTGTTATTTGATAGCACTATCGCATCTTGAACACTTATTATTCTATTGTCAAAATAAGCGGTAATGAAAGCATCTTCAACTCCTATTTCTTTTATTTTTTGTTTATGAAAAGTTGCTTCTTCATATTTAGAGAATGAACCAGTGGTATAAACGGTTAAGTCATCTGTTGTAGTATGGCTTTTCAAATCTTCAATTTGCTGAAATAACTCCCAAATTTCTGGTGGAACACCACTTCTAAATACTCCAATTTGAATTTTGAAGGTGATTTTTCCTGTACTTTCCTGCCCGGTATCGATATTTTCGGGTTCAAGGGATGCATTTTGAGTATTAGTAATTCCTAAATAACTCAATTCATCAAGCTCTAATTTTGTAACATTTTGATACACAGATTGTTCTTCAGTATTCATGTTATTTAGAATATTAACAGCAGCATTCATAGACATCCTCTTGCCATTGTTATATGAAACTATAAATGCGTCTTTAATACCTTTATTTATCACATCATTCTTAAATAATTCTGAGGCATCATAAGATCTAAAGACTCCCGCAGTATACCGTGTGTACCCATTTGGGCCCGGTTCACTGGTTATAGCTTCTATTTTCTGAAATAGATCTATAGGAGTGTCAGATTGATAGGCCCCTATCTGCACTTTAAATATCAAGCCACTTGACAAAGAGGCTATTTTATCTGATTCTTGAACAGTGCTAGGTGTACTTTCTTGAACAGGTTTAGGAGTAGTTTCTTGAACTATATCAAGAATTTCGATGGGTTGTTTCAGTAATGAAAGTGCTTCAAAGAGTTGTATTCTCTCACCATCTTTAAAAGCTACTAAAAATGCATCTTCAATTCCCTTGCTAATAATGTCATTTCTATAGCTATTAGCATCGTTATAGTTTTTAAAACTTCCTGTATTAAATCTAGTTAGACTATCGCTTGGATTTAAATAATAGACTACATCCTTTATTCCCAGCTTCATGAACAGATCTAATAGCTGAAGGGGAACAGCATATCTAAATGCTCCAACTTGAACTTTGACAACTATACCCTCTTCAATAATGTTTATAATTTCCTCAATGGGAGGCATTTCTTCATACTTTTCTATAAGTTCCTGAGAGGGTTTGTCAGGAATTTCTTGATCTAACGTAGTTGCGGTAAACGGTTCACTTTCTTGTGACTCATTTTGAATTGTTAGTGTTTCCTCAATTTGTCCTTTAATTTTAAGAGTATCTCCTATGGAAACTGTTGGTTGAAAACTTACTACTTCACCTTCAATAAATTTAATGTCCTGAACAGGTACTTTTGACACTTTTGTAGGTTCCAGATCCGACTCGGTGGAGATGGTCACCATTTGATTGATGTCGATATCAGTTATCTTTAAAGTATCTCCAATATTTAACTCTAGAGATGGGTCAATTTCACTTAATGGAATATTAAGATTTGTAGGTCCATCAGTGCCATCATCAATAATGGTTACTGGAATGTTGTCATTTTGTGGTATTTCGGTAATAACTAGTTTGGTTCCTTCTGAGAGAACTGGCTGTTGGATCTTGTCAGAGGCTATTGAACTGATAGATTTAATTGGAATTTTGGAAATTGTTATTTGTCCGGAGTCAGAAATTACGGCAATAGTGGCATTGTAATCTTCATCTATACTTACAATCTCTAATACATTGCCTGTTTGTATAGGAGTGGAAGCATCAATATTTGCAGGAATACTTATGTTTACGACAGAACCGAGATTATCATCCATTATGGTAACTGGTATGCTGTCATTTTGTGGAGGGGCAGTGACTATCATTTTTGTTCCTTTTCCAACACTTAAAGCAGGTTTTTGTGGAGCATTGTCTGTTTGAATTGTTACGATTTCATTTTCAGGAATCTTCCTGACCTCAATATTTTGTTCTTCAACTCTTTGTACGACTAGTTGATCTCCTTCCTGTATTGTTGGCTCAGATGTAGATGGTCTTACCGTTTGAATTGGAATTCTATTACCATCTTGATATGCTGTTACAAAGGCATCTTCAATTCCTTTGTCAATAATAATATCTTGAAGTTTAATAGCATCTCTAAGATTTTTGAATTCACCTACATTAAATACAATAAGCCCTTCTGTAGACATTGTTTTTTTAATGCCTTCCATATTCAGCAGGACGGTTACTTTTTCCAAAGGAACTTCATTTTTATAAGCTCCAACTTGTACAGTATAAATCAATCCTGCAGGCATTTCATTTAATTTAATAGGACTAACTACTGGTTCCACTTCCTCTTTCTCTGTTAGTATGGGTTCATTGACGATATTATCATCAATTTCTGGTAAAGGTTGCTCAACTATAGATTCCTTGCTGGTAATTTTATCATCAATAGATTCTTCTGTAACAGCATCGTTATCAGGAATCTCTATAGTATCTTGGATGGTGACTATGGGTTCTTCTAGCGAAATACTATCGGTTGATATTGAATCTTGCTCGTCTAATTCCGGTACAATGTCAGCAAGAGTTAATATTGTTGTATCCTCTTCATACTCCGTTGTATCTTTATAGGAGTATTCATCAAGATCAATCGAATCTTGTTCTGCTCCAATTTGGCCATATCCTGCGTATGACTCATCCTGAACTATTGAAGTATCTCCCTCAGAGATGCTTAATTCATATCTTAATATTGGTTTCATTAAACCTGACCCCTCAGTAATTTCTTTTCCTTCAAGATCAACCAATGCTTTTTTGTTGGTTTTGGATTCTTTGTCCAAATAATCGGGAATACCATCCTTATCAGAATCTAAAGGGCAGCCGTTTTTGTCAACGGCTATTCCTTTCGGTGTCCCAGGACAATTATCCAATATGTCAGGAACACCGTCTTTGTCTCGGTCTCTTTCGTCTAAAATTGCAAGATAAGGGTCCTCATTTTCTTTTATTCGTTCCTCTTTCGGAGCTGAAAAATCGTATTGAAGGGTAACGAATGAATGAAGAAATTTATCACCTCCTTTTTTACCTTGTCTGTCACCATAAATAGGGTGGCTAACGCTGTTTTGATCAACATTATCTATATGATCTGTAAAAGTATAGTTATATGATAAAGCAAGTTTCATTCTGAATTGGTTGGTAACATTGATCTTAGCTCCAATACTAATTGGTATTTGAAATGCGAAAAGCGAATACGATGTTTTATCCAACTTTAAACTTCTAAGATCGGTTTCATAATCATAATCTCTGCGTAAGGGAATTGCTAACTCATCAAGAAGAGGATCACCTGTTTCTGCTCGGTCCATTATTGAACCATCAGACCAATAATAATATTCAAATAGAGAATCTGTATTTGGGTCAGTGTCTGGTCCTTTTAGATCACCCATTGGTTTAAAAAGAAAATATCCAATGCCCAATGAAATATAGGGAGAAATGAAACTCAGTTTAGCAAGATCATTGCTAAAGTTATAGTAATAGCTAGCGTAAAAATTGTTGTTAAATAAATAAGTTTGGAAATTCAAATTTCGTGTTGCGGATTTTTCTTCCCCTCTTAATTGCCCGTAAAGGATGTTGGTGCCAATATTGATGTTCTTATTCAGTATTTTCTCTACTTCTACATGGTAACCAAATTTATTTCTAAATGGGGCACTAAGGCTTGTGGGGCCTACATCTCCATAAAACGTAAGTAATCCCATTCCAAAGCCTATGATCGGTTTAGAGGGGTCCGGTTCATCAAAATTTGATAAAGATAAATTTCCTGCAACACATGTTGTTAACGTGATGCTTAAACTAATTAATATTACTATGGCCTTTAAGGCATTCATTAGTTCTTTCAAAGAATAAATAGATAATTTAAGGCTCGTATTAAAGCCTTAGGAATGGTTAAGAAATAAACTTTACATTTTGACTTGATCTTTTGCCCTTTTTCTTCGTTACAAAATCTTTAAATAGCTTTGACTATTCGCAGATTTTGTGCCTTGAAAAAGAACAAAATATCTGCCTCAATTCTGTAATTTTATTTCTTAACCATTCCTTAACAATTTTTGCAGGACAATTTTTTTGCCTTTTCTACTGATATTTTTTTGCCATTATTAAAAGCGGCTACTGTAGCTTTTCGAAAGCCATTGTTTTTCACATTTGCGTTTTCCTGTTCCGCTTTTTCATAAGTTCTGTATGCTCCTGCCCAGTATATATACTCACCTTTTTTGTTCTTGATGCTGGTTACATCAGTAAATCCTTTGGATCTAAAATAAGTATCTGATATAGCTCTTCTATATTTTCCTAATTCAATCCTAAAAACAACACCGGGTTTTGAGACAATTAGTGTATCCGTTGCGTC
>JAESTI010000092.1 GCA_016763665.1 Bacteroidia bacterium
AACTATCAACTTGCCACATGAAGCATCTGTTGAAGATATACAAGATTGCTATGAACTTTCCTGGAAGCAAGGACTAAAAGCCAATGCACTGTATCGTGACGGTTGTAAATTATCACAACCGCTATCCACTAAATCTGATAAAAAGAAAAAGGATGAAATTGACAAAGTAGATGCAGTAGAAAAAATAGTTGGTGATTTGGGTGATGTTCCAATGTCTGCATTAACTCCTGAACAGGTACTTGACGCTGCAAGAGAAATAATTTCAAACTCGGTCGATACCAAATTTAAACGACAATTATCAGAAATTGTAGAACGGAAGAAGTTACCAGGTAAACGTTACGGCTTTACTCAAAAGGCGAAAATTGGCGGACAAACAATTTTTCTAAGAACGGGTGAATATGGAGACGGCACTCTTGGGGAGATATTTATTGACATGCACCGTGAAGGCGCTTCTTTCAGATCATTATTGAACTGTTTTGCAATTGCAATTTCCATTGGATTGCAATACGGAGTTCCATTAGAAGAGTATGTGAATAAATTTACCTTCTCAAGATTTGAACCATCCGGACCAGTTGATCACGGCAACATCAAACATTGTACTTCTGTAATTGATTACATGTTTAGGCTGCTTGGGTTTGAATATCTTGGTCGAGACGATTTGGTTCAGGTAAAACCAACTCCTGCAGTTGATGAAAAACTATCACGAGATGAAACGGTAATTAAACCTGATGCTACTCCTGTTACAGCTAAAACTCCTACTACCAACGGAAAAACTGTAAAGCCAAAAGCAGCTATGGATAAGGAAACATCCTCTCAATTAATGCAGGAAGAATACTTAGGCAACATGATGGGTGATGCTCCTACTTGTAATGTTTGCGGACACATTACCGTTCGCTCAGGAACATGCTACAAGTGTTTGAATTGTGGAAACAGCTTAGGTTGTAGTTAAAATACTTCTTTATAAATAAGTAAAGCCCGGAACATTGTTTCGGGCTTTTTTATGGTTACACATCTTTTGCGCAAAGAGTTTATTTTGAATAACGAAGTGATGAAGAAAGTTCCGCAATTACCAGTTTTACCAGGTGACTTCCGAAAATTGTTAATTCACTTGCTATATAAATTCCATCAAATGCATTAACTCGATTTATCATTGATTTTTATATCTTTAATGATGGAAGCCACCGCCGGATCAGATGAATTACGGAACAAATCTCAAAAGCTAGTTCAGGAGATCATTATTCTTGATGGGCATATTGACTTACCCTATTGGTTACAAACCTATAAGGAGGATATCTCAAAAAGAACAGAGAATGGTGATTTTGACTATGATCGTTGCAAAGAAGGTGGACTGAATGCGCCATTTATGTCCATTTATGTTGCGGCTTCCTATGAAAAAGAAGGTGCAAAGAAAATGGCGGATACTTTGATCGACATGATTTACGCTATTACGAGCGAACATCCGGATAAATTTAATCTTGCCAATTCCCCTGAAGAAGTAAGACAGCATTTTAGGGAAGGTAAAATTTCTCTGCTAATGGGTATGGAAAATGGAGCACCTCTTGAAGGTGATCTGAAAAATGTACAGTATTTTTTTGATAAGGGAATAAGGTATATTACCCTTACTCATGCTGAGGACAATCATATTTGCGATTCTTCATACGATACAGCCAAAACACACAAGGGCCTCAGTGCATTTGGATACAAAGTAATAGATGAAATGAATCGGGTGGGGATCATGATAGATGTGTCACATGTTACAGATAGTACTTTTTTTCAGGTAATACGCACTTCCAAAGCCCCGGTGATCGCATCCCATTCTTCGTGCAGGTATTTTACACCCGGTTTTGAGCGTAACATGTCTGATGAAATGATCAAACTATTGGCAGAAAAGGGAGGTGTTATTCAAATCAATTTTGGATCCAGTTTTTTAGATACTACTTCACAAAAAAGCAACAATGAGTTAAAAGTAAAACTTGAGAAATGGATGAAAAATAATAACCTGAAATATGAAGATCGTGAGGCTCGGGATCATATCGAAGCAACTTATGAGAAAGAATTTGTTTTTTCTAATGTAACAGTTGTGGCTGAACACATTGACCATGCTGTAAAATTGGTAGGAGTTGATCATGTTGGATTGGGATCTGATTTTGATGGGGTTGGCAATACCTTACCTGTGGGGTTAAAGGATGTATCTCAATATCCAAACCTGATATATGAATTGTTGAAAAAAGGATATAGTGATGATGATATCCGAAAGATCTGTGCAGAAAATGTTTTGAGGGTTTGGGATAAGGCGGCTGCAGTTGCCATGCAATTACAAAATGAAGATGATTAAACTTTTATTCTTATTATTTCCATTGTTGGTATCGGCTCAATCAGATTCGATACTGGTACTTAAAAATGTTTCCTTAATTATTGGTGATGGCTCTCCAATGAAGGAACATGCGAACCTGGTAATCATGGGGGATACCATTGCATCGATTAGCTATGGTGAGAATTTCACTTATCCCGGTGCAAAAATTCTAGATTATGAGAACCACTATATAATGCCCGGATTAGTAGATGCACACGTACATATAAGTGATGAGCAAGAAACCCTGGAAGATAGAACGAAACTGGAAGAGTTACTGGAATTTACCATAAGAGGAGGAGTAACCTCTATAAGAGATATGGCTGGTGATAATCGAATTTTGGCCGATGTTAGCCGAGCCGCTATGCTTAAGATATTGCTTTCTCCGGATATTTATTATTCAGCCTTATTTGCAGGCCCTGAGTTTTTTAGTGACCCTCGGACACACATGTCAGCAAAAGGAGAAGTTGCCGGTGAAGTTCCCTGGATGAAAGCTATTACCTCAACCACCAATATGGAACTGGCAGTTGCAGAAGCCAAAGGAACCGGAGCATCAGCCATTAAAATTTATGGTGCCTTGGATAATGTGCTTGTCGATAAAATAACCAAGGAAGCACACAAACAAGGTATGCTGGTTTGGAGTCATGCAACAGTATTTCCTGCAAGCCCTTCAGATATGATAACTGCAGGGGTAGATGCTGTTTCACATGGTACGTTGCTGATCTGGGAAGAAGAAAAGTTGCCGGAGTCTTTCGAAAAAAGGTATAAAGCTGATTACTCCATCGATCCATTTAAGTCAAAAAAACTTAAAGAACTACTCGAAAAAATGGCTCAAGAAAACATCATTCTTGATGCTACTGTTTTTGTTTATCAAGTAGATCCAAAAGATACCACTGTTACCCCCGAACAAAAAGCCAGGGCAAAATTTGCTTGTGAGATCACCAAATTAGCTCATTCACTTGGAGTATTGGTAGCAGCAGGATCGGACAATTTGGGAAATCCGGGAGAAAAACAACTTCCTAATCTCTATGATGAAATAGAATTACTGGTTAACGAATGTGGATTCCAACCAATGGAAGCTATTCGTGCAGCGACTCAAGTCTCCGCCATGGCTACAGGTATCATTGAAAATGCAGGAACTCTGGAAGTAGGAAAGAAAGCAGATTTACTGATCCTGAATAAATCTCCAATTCAACGGATAGAAAATATCCGGACTCTTA
>JAESTI010000093.1 GCA_016763665.1 Bacteroidia bacterium
CTGAAGAAGTAATTGAAGTGGTTGAGGAAGTTGAGGAGATTAGTCCAGCGGAAGTTGCGGAAGAAAACGAAGAAACTGCTCATAAAAAAGCCGAAGAAGAAAAAATCGCAAAAGAGGAAGCTGATAAAAAGGCAGAAGAAGAAAAACTTGTTAAAGAAGCTGCTGATAAAAAAGCCAAAGAAGAAAGAATCGCAAAAGAGGAAGCTGCTAGAAAGGCGGAAGAAGAAAAACTTGCTAAAGAAGATGCTGATAAAAAAGCCAAAGAAGAAAGAATCGCCAAAGAAGAAGCTGATAGAAAGGCGGAAAAGGAAAGACTTGCTAAAGAAGTTGCTGAAGTTTCATCTGAACAACCCGTTGATAAGGTTAATGCTCAAGTTTACAACTCATCATCAATTATTCCAAATCAGTCAACAGGTAATGAAAAGGTTGTATTTAGTGTACAAATTGCTGCTACAGTTAGGTTATTCCCCGAAGGTTCATTCAAAGAGTTTGAAAGTGTGGTAATAGAGGAGCATAGAGGTTGGTTCAAGTATATAATTGGTGATTATACTAACCTTAATGATGCTTCTAGGGCCAAAGAACAAGTTATTGCAAAGGGAATTTCAGATGCGTGGATAGTAAGTTATTTAGATGGTGAAAGGGTTTCATATAATAAGATTAAAAAAATGGGGATCAAATATAAGTTCACACAAAATGAAGGAAATAGAATTGTGGAGGAACAAATTGAGATAGCAGTGAAACAGGAAATTGTTGAAGAAGTTATGCCAGCAGAGGAAGTAGTTGAAGAAAAAATTGTTAAGGATTCCATAAAAGATCAAAAACCAATCACAAAAGATGAAATAGAGTTAAGCCAGGGTCAGTATATGGACTTTTACATGGCACTCAAAGAACCTGAAAAAGTTACCAGTTTGGATCTAAGCCAGAGCAATTTATTTATGTTGCCTGTTAATATTAAAAAATTTGAAAACCTGGAGGAATTGAATTTGAATAAAAATGCGTTGACTCAATTACCGGATGAGATCAGCCAATTGAAAAAATTAAAAAGGATAAGTTTGGCCAGTAACCCTGAAATGGATTTTGAAGATGCTATTGAGAAGCTAACACCGCTTCCTGTACTGGAGGAATTATATCTAAGTTTTAATTTTATGACTAAAATCCCCAAAAATGTTGCTAACCTTAAAAATTTAAAAAAGCTGATCTTATTTCATAACCAAATAGATACGATTCCTGAAGAGATAGGCCAAATGAAGCATCTTAAAGAGTTAGGCTTTAGTTATGCAATGTTTACATATTTGCCGGATGCGTTTGAAGATCTGGATAGTTTAGAGGAGCTGCATTTAATTAATAATAATCAATTGGAGATTGAGCAGGCTTTAAGGAAAATTTCTGATATGCCAAATTTGAAAGAACTGCATTTATATGATAACCGGTTGATCTATGTTCCCCCATCAATAGGGAAGATTGTCAGCCTTGAAGTGTTGGATCTAGGCTCAAACAATTTAGAGTTTTTACCAAAAGAAGTTGAGAATTTGGTTAACCTTAAAGTACTTAATTTAAGTGGTAATTATCTACAAAAAGTTCCTTTTGGAATTGAACTGATACCAAATTTAGAAGAGCTGAGGTTAAACTTTAATTTATTAACAGATTTCCCCGGAATGTTAGGCCCTTTTACTAATCTAAAACGGTTGGATCTAAGCATCAATAATATGAAGCAAAGACCTATTCATTATGCTAAACTGCAAAGCCTTGAGTGGCTGAGCTTGAGGGGAAATCGTGTTGAAATTACAAAAGAGGAACAAGCTGAGATCAGAAGCTATTTACCTAATTGTGAAATAGTTTTTTAGTTTTTTACAAACTTAATTGAACGAGTTCCCGTTCTACTACAAAGAATGGATAATGAATTTGCTATTTTTATTAAAATCCTAAGCACTAAACCCTAAATACTAAACAATAACAAATTACCAAAATAAGAAACCCTAAACTGTTCACTTTTTATAACTCGGGATATTGAACATTTGACATTTGGGTTTTGAGATTATTTAGGGTTTAGATATTAGAATTTAGGATTTATCCCCCATTTAGTTAATTTATTTTCAAATCATTACACTAGCATCCAGAATACTTAATATATTTTTAACTTCCGTTTGCCCTTCAAAGTGCTCAAGTAGTTTATGGCTCTTATCATAGACAAAAATATTCGGAATTATACCGGGTTCAAAAAGATCATAATAACTTTTCGTGGGGTCACTTAAGAATTGAACATTTGGTTCATTTTCCAATTCTACTTCTGAAGCAAATATTTTAATATTTTCTATAACATCATTTGAAGTAAATAGAATTTGAACATCATGCAAAGATTCGATATTGTCTTTTATATCTTCTGCCTGATAATAACAATGATCACATTGGGTATTGAAGTATATAAATAGTACGTAATGTTTCTTAGCTATATCTTTGTTTCTGAACTCTTGATTATCTAACGTGTAAAAAGAGAACTTAGGAAGAAGATTGTTGGTATTTGAACTTTTACCGGAGTCATTTGATGTAATGAAATACTGGAAACTGAAAAAGCCTATGATTATCGCGACAAGAAAAAATATTGAGGCTTTAATTCTGTTGCTCATTAGCGATTAAAAACTACTGAGTACTTTGACGAATTTCCTTTTTTGTCAATTACCTTTATCACAAATGTATGTTCACCTGTGGCTGTGCGAGTGTCAAAATAATGAGTTAGTAAACTGTTTTTTGCATCATACTCCATTAATACCCATTTGCCGTCTATAGTGCCCTTATATGATTTGATTCCGGAAAAATTATCCTTAATACGTATTTTAATCCTGTCATTTCTGCCCATGTCTTTATTTTCATAGATGTTCAGAGGTTTGATTTTTGGTGGAATGGTATCAATATCAATATAAAAATTACCAAAAACTCTTGTTTTTGTAGTTACCATGTTATTTTCCCAATCACCACCTTCAGACCATTTGTTGCCATTTTCATTAATTCCGGC
>JAESTI010000006.1 GCA_016763665.1 Bacteroidia bacterium
TGACTCCATTACCTTTTACCTTGCTGTATTATCTACCGATGATAATTTGGAAATGTGGGGTGATTATCCCTACACAACAGTATTAAAAATAGGGCTTGACCCCTTTGTCGCAATTGAAGAAAATAAACTGGAAACCAATTCCGTAACTGTATTTCCGAATCCTGCTAATGAAATAATAAATATTGAATATGGAGTTGACAAGAGCGGTTTGGTTAAAATTGAGATATATAATTTGACTGGAAAGAAGATCGCACAACTGTTATCAGAAAATAAAACTCCTGGCAATTATAACAAGAAATTTACATTACAAGATTTGTCATCGGGATTATACTTTCTGAAAATAGCTGTAAACGAAAGTAGTACCATTAAAAATGTATTTATTAAAAAGTGAGAGCAATTAATTTAATACTTGTTTTAATAATATTTTCGGCTTGTCCATTAAGAGCTCAATGGGAGCACATACCTACGGGTACCGTCAGCACGCTATGGGATGTTTATTTTTCAGATAAAAATACCGGTTGTATTATCGGTAATAATGGAAAGATACTTAAAACAAATGATGGGGGAGCTAACTGGAATAAAATAAGCATGGGAACCTCGTATAAGATTTATGCGATGCACTTTATCAACAGTTCTGTAGGTATTGCAGTTGGAGAATACAAGAACATTATTAAAACAGAAGATGGTGGTGAAACCTGGAAGAAAAAAGTTTCTACCAGTTCTGATTGGCTGTATGATGTTTATCTTTCCGGAGATACAGGTTATGCAGTTGGCTACAATGGGGCTGTTTGGAAATCTGATGATGCTGGCGGCTGGGGTTGGAACGAAATTGAAACAGGTGATTCTTTAACATCATATAATTCAGTATATTTTATGGATGGCAGCAATGGATTTATTGCAGGGGATAAAGGTACCATAATCAAAACTTCTGATGGTGGTAACAATTGGACAAAGCTAAATACACCTACTACTCAAAAACTTAGAAAAATATATTTTAAAAACAATACTTTAGGTTTTGCAATTGGTGATTCTGGTACTATTTTAAGGACGGATGATGGTGGTGAAAATTGGTCATTGAAAAATAGTTGGGCTAAAAGTACATTAATGGATATTCACTTTTTATCCAGCGATACCGGCTACATTGTAGGAGATAAAGGATTGATATTATTTACTTCTAATAGCGGAGGTAGTTGGCAGTCAGTCTATTCAGGAACAACTTCTTTGCTTACATCCGTTTATTTTGTTTCTTCTGATGCCGGGTATATAGTTGGATCCGAAGGCACCTGTTTGAAGATCAACAATCCAGGCACTTTTTTGAGTTTAGATGAAAGTGTAGATGCGAATAAGACTATCCTGATCTATCCTAATCCAGTAAAAAATGAATTAACGATTAACATTAAAAATGCACATCAGGCAGGCATGGCTAAAATCACCGTTACTCTTTATGATATTTATGGAAAGTCTTTATTTATGGATAAACTCGAGCATGATCAATTTGGTACAATTAGCAAAATCTACAATTTGCAACATTTAGCATCGGGAATTTACTATTTGAATATCTCCGAAGCGGATAAAATTTTTGCAAAAAAAATTCTAAAATTTTAAATATAACTATGCAGAATTCTACTTTGCCACAAAGACACCAAGTTTCACAAAAAGAAATTTAAACCATTATCGCATGAAGAAGAGATAATAGGCAAGGCAGTTGTAAATGCTGCATATAAAGTTCATAAGGCGCTAGGGCCAGGATTATTAGAAAGAGTTTATGAGGTATGCTTTTGTCATGTGCTTGCAGAAAATGGATTTCACGTTAAAAGACAGCAAGACGTACCAATTTCATTTGAGAATATAGTATTTGATGAGGGTTTAAGGTTGGATGTGTTAGTCAATGATTTGGTAATATGTGAACTTAAAGCATTAGATACAGTTAATCCGGTTTGGGAGGCACAACTGTTAAGTCACCTTAAGCTATCAGGTAAAAGACTTGGTTTCTTGATCAATTACAACGTACCTTTAATTAAAAATGGAATAAAACGAATGGTACTATAAAACCTTAGTGAGACTTGGTGTCTTAGTGCCTTAGTGGCAAGAAAAAGATCCGCCACTACGGCACTAAGACACAAAGGTACACCAAGTGGTACACAAAATTATGTTAAAGAATTAATTACAAAATTTACGGCCATGAAAAAAAATATCCTCTACTTCTTTTTTATCCTGGCACCTCTGTGTTTTATCATCATGGGAACTAATGACCCTCAAAGTACAGGTGCTCCACCTTCTAGTACAGGTGCACCCGGTGAAACAACCTGTGCCAAAAGTGGATGCCATACCGGGCAAAATGTAAATTCTGGTGCGGGCATCACATCGTTTACTTTTAGTAATAATTTAGAAACATACTTCCCTGGTGAAACTTATCCCATAACTATTTCAATAATGCAGGATAGCATAAACAGGTTCGGTTTTGAATGTGTTGTCGTTGCTAATAACGATAGTTCAAATGCAGGAACATTCATCATTACGGATGCTGCAAGAACACAGGTCTTCCCTGGATCCGATCAATTTGAGGGTCGTGAATATCTAACTTATACATATGACGGAACAAATCCTTATACTGATGGAGTGGGAGAATGGTCATTTGAATGGACAGCTCCGGCAACGGATGTTGGGCCTGTAACATTTTACATTGCAACGGTAGCAGCCAATAATGATGCGACTGATAAAGGCGACCTCGTTTATACCAAAACCGTGGAGATTACAAAAGATATTGCAGCAGGCATTTACGATGAACATAAAGACAAAACTATTTTAAACTGCTACCCCAATCCTGCAACCGAATTTATTAATATTGAATTTGCCAATGAAACTACCAATATTTTAGAGTTGTCATTAGTAGATATAACTGGGAAAGTTTTATACTCAGAAAGCAACATTAGAGAATTGAAAAAATATACTATCAATCTGGAAAAATTGGGAATAACTCAGGGAATATATTTCATTCAGCTAGAAACCAATCAAGCAACTTCAATGCAGAAAATTGTTATTGCAAAATAATCTCAATGAGAGGGATAACAGTTTTTGCCATTTTAATTTCGGTTATCGCTTTATCTGCATTTGTTATTGAGCAAAATGATGAAAGTTGTACGGCAAAATCACGCAATTCTCGCAAAAGTGCCGGACCTCCACCATATTATACAGGTGAACCACCTGAATATGCATCCTGTGGTGCTGCAGGTTGCCATGATGGTGTAACAAGCACAACAAATACAGGACCTGGTATTACAACCCTGGATTTAGGAGAAGCCAATGATGGTTTTGAATTGGATAAATCTTACACGATAACTATTTCATTATCAAGATCGGGAATGGTAAAGTCTGGTTTTCAAATAATTGCTCTCCTGGATGATTATGATGAGTACAGTCCGGGAACAGTTACTTTAATTGATACAAATCGAACTCAAATAAGAGATAAAAGCAACGTGAGTTGGGGATGCTGTTGGGAAAATAGAGTTTGGATAGAGCATAAATATGATGGAATTACGCCAATTGCTGATGACTATAACGAA
>JAESTI010000409.1 GCA_016763665.1 Bacteroidia bacterium
AATATTGTGCATGTTGATCCGTTAGAAGAAGGAGATATGACAAGACGCAAACCGGATATTACTAAGATGAAAGCCCTGATAGAAAGGGATTTAATGCCATTAGAAGAAGGAGTAGAAAAAGTTGTTCATTACTTTTGCGATACCTATCACATAGACAAGCCTAAAGTTTTGGTCGAGTCAAGTAAATAGGATGACTTTCCAATAAGATTCGGTTTATTTCATGATCTATATAAAGCTACTTACTGAAAGTGTATTATTTGCCATCAATTCACTTAAAGTAAATCGGCTTAGAACGGTTCTTTCTCTCCTCGGAATATCTATAGGAATTTTTACAATTATTTCTGTTTTTACTGCGGTTGATTCGCTTGAACATAAGATCAAGTCAAGTGTTGAGAGCTTAGGTAATAATGTTATTTACATTCAAAAATGGCCATGGACCTTCGGACCTAACTATGCCTGGTGGGATTACTTGAAACGGCCTCAGCCGGGATTTCGTGAAATGCAAAAGTTGGAAGAGAGAGTTACATACGTTGATGCGATGGCATTTCAAACTAATGTTGGAGGAGTGTTGGTTAAATATCGAAATAACAATATTACCGATGTAGGAGTAGTAGGAGTTTCTCATGGGTATGACAGGGTGCGACCGACTGTTATTGAGAAAGGGAGGTATTTTACAGAAACGGAATCCAATTTAGGAAAGAATGTTGCTATAATTGGTTACACTGTTGCCGGTGTTTTGTTTGGAGATAAAAACCCTGTCGGGGAAAAAATTCATGTGAAAAATAGAAAATTCACGGTTATCGGGGTAATTGAGAAAGAAGGTGCAAGTATGATCAATAACAGTTATGACGAAGGTATTATTATACCGTTAAATTATGCCCGCACGGTTATTAATGTTCGATCAGATAGCCATCATTCATTTATTATTGCCAAAGCTAAGGCAGGTATACCGTTAGTAGAGCTTGAAAATGATTTGAGAGGTGCAATGAGATCGTTGAGAAGGCAAAGGCCACTAGAAAAAGACAGTTTTGCTTTGAACAAAGCCAGCATGTTAATGTCTTTATTAACTCCAATGTTTATTTTAATAAACGTCATCGGATGGATCATAGGAGGGTTTTCAGTTTTAGTTGGGGGATTCGGAATTGCAAATATCATGTTTGTCTCTGTGAAAGAGCAAACCAACATCATAGGAATACAAAAATCATTGGGGGCAAAGAACTATTTCATTCTCATACAGTTTTTGTTTGAGTCAATTGCATTGTGCATGATGGGTGGAATTATCGGTTTGTTATTGGTATTTGGCGGCACGTTAATTACAACTCATTTGCTGGATTTTAATTTGATCCTAACAGCTAATAATATTTTACTGGCATTCTCTATTTCTATCGCAATAGGATTGATCTCCGGATTTTGGCCGGCATATAATGCAGCTATGATGGATCCCGTTGAAGCCATAAGGCATAATTTCTGATTGATGGTTTAATTCTCGGAATTCCCTACTTTTACTCCCTTATGAGTTTCAAATCTTTTCTAAGCAAGCCTTTTGCCAATTATATCGCAGCTCAAGTTCGGACTGCGTCATTGAATGCCATAGAGCATCAGCAAAAAGTTTTTGAATCATTGATCCAAGTTGCAAAAATTACAGAATTTGGGAAAGACCACAATTTTGATTCTATCAAAACGTATGAAAATTTTAAAGCAAATATTCCTATTCGTGATTATGAAGCACTGAAGTCATATATAGATAAAGTCAGGGAAGGAGAACGAGACGTGTTATGGAAGGGAGTTCCATTATATCTTTCCAAGACTTCTGGAACTACCTCGGGATCAAAATATATTCCGATCAGTAAGGAATCAATGCCCAATCATATTAATTCTGCTAGAAACGCATTGTTAATGTATATTGTAAATTCAGGTAATGCTTCATTTGTTTCAGGAAAAATGATATTCCTTTCGGGAAGTCCGGAAATGGAAAAAATTAACAACATTCTGGTTGGACGGTTGTCTGGAATTGTAAACCATCATGTTCCCGGCTATTTAAGGTCAAATCAATTACCTACTTATAAAACTAATTGCATTGATGATTGGGAAAGTAAGTTAGATGCGATCATTGATGAAACCATTGATCAGAAAATGGCGCTTATAAGCGGTATTCCTCCATGGGTGCAAATGTATTTCGAGAAATTAACAGAACGTTCTGGTAAAAAGATCAAAGAGTTGTTTCCTGATTTTTCATTGTTCGTTCACGGAGGAGTGAACTTTGAACCGTACAAATCTAAATTTGAAGAAAGCATTGGGGGAAAGGTTGATTATCTGGAAACCTACCCAGCATCAGAAGGGTTTATTGCTTATCAGGATACATTGGATGAGGAAGGACTATTATTAACTATCAATTCAGGAATTTTCTACGAGTTTATTCCGGTTTCGGAGTTTTTCAATGAGGATCCGACAAGAATTTCTTTGAAAGATATTGAGCTTGGTGTTAATTATGCGATCATATTAAATACCAATGCAGGTTTATGGGGCTATAATATTGGCGATACCGTTAAGTTTGTTAATAAAGATCCATATAGATTAGTAGTTACGGGTAGGATCAAACAGTTCATTTCTGCACAAGGTGAGCATGTGATTGTAGAAGAAGTAGAAAATGCATTGCTTAGCGCAGCAAATGATTGTAAAACAGATGTAGTTGAGTTTACGGTAGCACCTCAGTTAGAGAGTGAGGATGGAATTGCATATCACGAGTGGTTTGTAGAATTTGGAAAGACTCCTGAATCTCTTCAGGATTTTTCGGATAAAGTGGATTTGGCACTTCAACAAAAAAATTCGTATTATAAAGATTTACGTGATGGAAATATGCTTCGTAATTTGATAATAAGAGTCATGCAAAAGGATGCGTTTAGGAATTACATGAAATCCAAAGGGAAGCTTGGAGGACAAAACAAAGTACCAAGATTATCTAACGATAGAAAACTGGTAGAGGAATTGGTAAGTTATATAAAGGAAGAGTAATTTGATAATTTGAAAATGTGGTAATTTGATAATGTTTACGATGTTTTATGACGTACTTATAATATTTCAATCTTACATTTTTTTAATCTTATAATCTTTTAATCAATTACAAATTAAATATGTCTGCAAAAAAAATAGGATTATTAGGTTCAACAGGTTCCATCGGGGTTCAGACTATTGAAATAGTAAATGAACATTCAGAACTATTTGACATTAATCTGTTAACTGCAAATAACAACGCAGAATTACTGATCCAACAAGCATTGGAAGTTCAACCTGAATGTGTGGTAATTACCAATGAAGATAAATTCACTTTAGTGCAAGATGCGTTAAAGGAGAAGAACATAAATGTAATGGCCGGTGAGAAAGCTCTTGAAGAGGCTATCTCATCATTGGACCTAGATGTTTTGGTTACTGCCATTGTAGGATATGCAGGCCTAAAGCCAACACTAAAAGCTATTGAAAGAGGAATTGATATTGCTTTAGCGAATAAGGAGACATTAGTGGTTGCAGGAGATTTAGTAACCAGCAATGCAAAAGCAAAGGGAGTAAATATTTTTCCTATTGATTCAGAGCATTCAGCGATTTTTCAATGTTTGGTTGGTGAGAAAATTGAAGATGTCGAGAAAATTTATCTTACTGCTTCCGGAGGGCCATTTAGAGGAAAGAGCCGTGAAGAATTAGCACAAATAACAAAAGAGCAGGCGTTAAAACATCCTAATTGGGACATGGGAGCGAAGATTACCATTGATTCAGCAACTTTAATGAACAAAGGGTTAGAAGCGATAGAAGCAAAATGGTTGTTTGATCTTTCATTTAATCAAATTGATGTCGTTGTGCATCCACAGTCAATTATTCATTCTATTGTACAGTTTAAGGATAGTTCAATGAAGGCTCAAATGGGATTGCCGGATATGCGTTTGCCAATTCTGTATGCATTGGGTTACCCTAATAGAATTTCTTCTGATCTTCCGAGATTGGATTTTGCCAATCATCATAATTTAACCTTTGAGCAAGTTGATAAAAACACTTTTAGAAATTTAGATCTTGCATTCGAAGCGTTAAAAAAGTGTGGTAATTTGCCTTGTATTGTTAATGCTGCAAATGAAATTGCGGTAGATGCTTTTTTAAAAGACAAGGTTGGATTTTTAGAAATGTCTGATGTAATTGAAGGTTGTATGTCGAAGGTTTCCTATATCGAAAAACCAGTTTACGATGACTATGTGGAAACCGACAGTCTGACTAGAAAAATGGCACAAGAATTGTTGTGATGTGACTAAATAATTGACCTTTTTTACGAACATATTTGCTAACTTGCAGGAAATTAAAGACAGGTAAGGATTATGGAAGGATTAGTGATGACTGCCCAGTTACTTTTAGGCCTAGCAGTGCTCGTAACATTGCATGAGTTTGGCCATTACGTAACAGCACGTATGTTCGATATGCGGGTGGATCGGTTTTACATATTTTTTGATGCATGGGGCAAAAAACTCTTCAGTTTTAAGAAAGGTGATACTGAATTTGGCATTGGCTGGCTGCCAATAGGAGGATACGTTAAAATAGCCGGAATGATAGACGAGTCATTGGATACTGAAGCCTTAAAAGCAGAACCACAACCTTGGGAATTTCGATCAAAACCAGCTTGGCAAAGGCTTATAGTTATGTTAGGGGGAGTTACAGTGAATGTTATCTTGGGGATTCTTATCTTTTCTATGATGACTTGGGGTTATGGAGAAAGTTATTTACCCATCGATCAGGTGAACAAGCATGGAATCGTTGCATTGGATTTAGGTAAGGAAATTGGGTTTCAAACCGGAGATAAACTCATTTCAATTAATAATAGAAGACTTGAAAAATTTAAAGAGATTTTGGGGGCTGAGGTTATTTTGGGTGATAATGTAGTCTTCAATGTAAACAGGGGAGGGAACATGATTGACATTCCTATTCCCGTTGATTTTGCAGAAAAATTTACAGATGCAAAAGGAAATACCTTCATCGAAAAAAGGCACACTTATTTTATACAAGAAGTTTTTCCAAATTCTAATGCAGAGAAAGGTGGGATACTTCCCAATGACGAAATTTTAACCATTAATGGTCAAGGTGCTAAGTTTTTTGATCAGTTGACTACAATCTTTCAAGAAAATAAAGGCAAGGAGGTGAATATTCTTGTATCTCGAAATAACCGTGAAGTTCCACTGAATGTTCAGGTTGGTGAAGATGGTAAGGTCGGGTTTGCTTCTAATACAACGGATTTTGAGTATGCTCACTTAGAATATAGTTTATCGGAATCTTTTGTACTAGGAAATAGAAGAGCATGGAGTATTTTATACGAGAATATAAAAGGATTAGGTAAGATCTTTAGAGGTGAGATATCCGCCTCAAAATCGCTACATGGCCCAATAGGTATAGCAACCATTTATGGAGGAGTATGGGATTGGAAAAAATTCTGGATAATTACCGGGTTACTCTCTATGGTGTTAGCATTTGTGAATATTTTACCAATTCCAGCTTTAGATGGCGGACATGCTATGTTTTTGATAATGGAAATGGTATCAGGAAAAGCATTGAGTGATAAATTTCTAGAAAGAACTCAAATTGCTGGTATTATCATCTTATTATCATTAATGACTTTCATAATCGGTAATGATATCTGGAAACATATTCTAAATTAATAATATTACGAACAATTCCATTTCATGAGAAGCGCACTTCTCTTTTTCTTTTTCAATATTCTGTTTACACAATTTGCATTTTCTCAAGATGATGTATTAGGTACTGATATTGAGCAGGAAGAAGTGAAGTACAACTACAATAAAATAATGCTAATCCCTTATAATCCTGCAAAAGCATTTTTAGTTCAGGATGGAACAGACAGGCAAATTGCTCAACATAGTGAAAAAGATCTGCAGGAAATCAGGAGGAGATTTCAATTTGGTTTGAATCAGGAAGTTTACTGGAAGTTAATGTCAAGGTATGACTCGCAGAATTTATTACTGGATAATTCGGAAGACGGGAAGAAAGATCTTGAATCTTTTATGAGGATTGTTAATTATCAATATGAAACTCCGTACTCAGTAAATGAGGAGGAGCAAGAAGAAAAAAAGAAGAGTTTTTGGGAAAATGTAAAAAGTAAATTAAAAAAGCCGGAGGTTGATGAAACTGAAGACCCATATACAACTTCCAAATATAAAAAACCTAAAAAGAATGAGAAGTATATGAACGTTCGGGTGAAGAACAATGAGATATTTGAATACATGAGCGATAAATATGGAACTGATTTATTTTTCTTCATAAATATGTTTGAGTTGAAAACTGATTATAAAACTTGTTTGGATCTTTCTACCAAACAATATGCAAGGGAGGTAACTGTTCATTTTTCAATTTTTGACAAAACTGGAACACAGATATATGGAGATAAGATTGCTGTTACTTATAATTCAAGTAGCAACGATATTACCAAAATAATACAGGCGAATTTTCCTAAAGTAGCTGACTATATAGCCTGGAATTTACCAGAACGGAAAAAATTATAAATTTGCCGATTGAAATGCCAAAGTGGCGGAACTGGTAGACGCGCACGACCTGTCTGCCGACAGGCAGGCTCAAAATCGTGTTCCCTCGGGAGTGTGGGTTTTGTGTTAATTTGAAGTGATGAA
>JAESTI010000094.1 GCA_016763665.1 Bacteroidia bacterium
TAAATGCAATAGGTGCATTGATACAATTTTGAAACCTGCTTTGATAATATGATCTAAAATTGCTCCTGTATGCCCATCTTTCACTGCATCAGGTTTGATCATTGTAAATGTTCTATCTGTTCTCATTTTTACTTAATTATTACTTGTTATTTTTAAGGATGCAAAAGTAAGAAATCTAAATGAACTATTATAGATTTAATTAGTTCCTTTAAACAACAAAAAGTTGTCATACTGAGTTTGTCGAAGTATAGAGCAGGGCTTTTTGGTGATAGTCTTCGATAAACTCAGACTGACATACCCCACGACTGTCTGTGTACCGCAATTGACTGCCTTTGCAGCTCAATTGCAAGCCTTCAATCGTAAATCTAAAATCGTAAATCGTAAATTTTGAAGACGAACTTTAAGTAATTACTTCCGGTGAATTCTTTGAAGCAGTTGTAGCTTCCCCACTGTAGGTTTCACCCTCGATGGCTAAATAAGAATTTTCAAAAACTGTTTTGGTTTCTTCAAGTAAAGGCTCTAAATCTGCATAACGAGCAGAAAAGTGACCTATTATCAGCTTTTTCACTTTGGCCTTGTGTGCAATTCTTCCTGCTTCAATTGTGGTTGAATGATTTGTCTCATGCGCTCTGTCCGATAAGTCTTCCATGAAAGTTGCTTCATGATATAAAAGATCAACTCCCTGTATAATAGGAATAATGTCCTCATGGTAGGCGGTATCTGAGCAGTAGGCTAATGATCTTGACGGAGCAGGAGGTAGGGTTAATTCATCATTGGGAATTATTTCACCACTTTCTGTTATATAATCTGCACCATCCTTTATGTCATTTATCTGATTTATAGGAATTTGATATTCTTCTAATTTATCCTTTCTGATCTTTCTTTGCTTTTGAGATTCTTGAAATAAATATCCAGCACATGGTATGCGATGTTTTAATGGAATGGAGCTTACAGTAATTTGATTATTGCTTAGCAGTACTTTGTTAATTTCGGTATCTACTTCATTAAAGTGGATTGCATATTTTAACTGCGATTGTGAATATTTGAGTTGAATATTGATGATTTCATCCAGACCTTTAGGGCCGTAAATGTGAAGATCAGAGGTTCGACCTTCCAGGTGCATGGAAGAAATTAGCCCTAACAATCCTAAATAATGGTCTCCATGAAGATGGCTTATAAAAATGTGATCAATTTTACTGAATTTGATCTTATAACGTTTTAATTGAATCTGAGTAGCTTCTCCACAGTCGATCAAATACAATCGATCATTAACATTTAATACTTGTGCTGTAGGTTGTCTGTTTCGGGTGGGGGCAGCTGAACTAGTACCTAAAATTGTTAGTTCAAAGACATTCGACATGTTTACTCTTCAAGATCCTTTTCAAGCTCTTCCATATAAATAAAGTCCTGAGCTTCCTCTTCGTTTCCTGTAATATTGAGTACACTGTCTAATTGTGAAATGCTGATCAGTTTTTTAACAGCATCTTGCAAATTGCATAATACGAAAGTTCCATTAGTAGCTTTGCAAAGTCGGTTTCCCACCAAGATAGAACTAAGCCCTGAAGAGTCAATGTATCTTACCTCTGAAAGGTCAAAAATTATATTTTTAACGCCTTCCGCGTTGATCTTTACCATTTCAGATTTTAGATCAGGAGCTACAAGAGTATCCAGTTTTTCGTTGTGAACTCTTACAGTGGTAAACTTATCCTCCTTGTCCAATGTGACTTTCATGGGTATAGTTTGATAACAATCTTATCCTAAAGATATATACATAAATTGAATTACCAAAATTATTAGAAATAACTTTCAATTTATCTATTTTTGAAAACCATTGTGAGATACAGTTATGAGTAAGCAGTTTAGAATAAATTTAATAGCAAGTTTGATATGTTTTTTGGTTCCATTAATAGGATACCTGTTAACCATGTCAAGCTCTATTGATTTTTTGGATTCAGGTGAATTTGCTTTGGTTACTAAATTAGGAAGTATTGCACACCCACCAGGTAACCCTGCTTATGTGCTTTCAGCCTGGATATGGGTTAACTTTTTGGAATTATTTACTTCTGATAATATATTTTTAATTACCTTATTCTCAGCTATTTCTGTTTCATTATCTATAGTTTTTATTTACAATACTGCTTTTCACTTTTTAAAACATATTCCTAATAATAAATTTAGTGAGTTACAGATAGCGATTATAGCAACAATAAGTGCTTTATCAATGGCATTTGGAATGACCTTTTGGGACGTAGCAACAACCATTGAAGTTTATGGATATCACCTGCTCGCTGGTGCAATAATGATCAATGGATTATCAAAATATCAGCTATATAAGAATTATAAATATTTAGCCATTGGTGCTTTGGGCTATTCATTGGCTTTGGCCAATCACCACGTAACACCAGTATTTTTTACTCCTTTCATATTGTTCTTTTTTGCTGAGGAGTTATTCAACAAAATTTCAAAAAAGAAACGGAAAATTGGATTTGTAGATTTTTTTAAAAAAGACTTTTACGGGTAGGCCTTTTTGGTTCTTAACTATCTTAACTACTGTTTTAACAACCGGTTTCTATTCCTGGATGGTGTATAGAGCCTCACTTGACTTTCCATTTGAATTTGGCAATCCGGATACCTGGGATCGTTTTTGGTATCACGTGAGTGGGCAAACCTACATGAGCAAGTTCAAAGTAAGTGATAAATCAGGTGGAGAATATTTTATGTTGAAATTGCCATATTATTCCTATTTGATATTTAGGCAATACATATGCTTTTTTCCGTTCATCATTCTTGGAATTGTCTTTCTTATAAAAAACAAGCTGTTCAAATTCCTGACTTTTTCAGCGCTTTACTTTGGTGTGAATATGTTCTTTCAACTTTACAGACCTCATGAAGCAAGTGGTGACATTGAAGGATATATTGTAATGCCTTTTTATGTTTTTGGATTAATTATTCCTTATGGTGTTTATTATTTGGCTCGGATGAACAAATTTTACTGGCTGGCTTCTTTTTTACTGATCCCTCAAATTGCTTTAAATCTACCAAGAGTGGATAAAAGCAAATATGATGTCAGTGAATCGTTAATGCAGGAATTAGATCGTGCTTCACCACAAAACAGTGTGGTTATCATTTCAGATTGGACTTTGGTTATCCATTACTACTACTATAGAATAGTTAATAATTTCAGGCCAGACCTAACTGTACTGAATTATGACTTCAAGTTTACCAACTACATGATCGTGCCAACGTTATATCCTGAGTTTTACAAATCCATTCAAAAGGAGTACGATGATTTTGTGGATGAATTGGGAAAAGAACACCCACCTCTTATTTATAACACTGGCTGTAGGCTAACAACTACTAAGCTTTTGAATAAATTCAATAAAGTACTGTTAAAAGTTGAGTCCCTTTGTAAAGAGAATAACAGAACGTTGCTGTTTGATCCCAAGGCTTTTTACTCTTATGGAAACTTAGTGAAGTTCAGGCGAAATGTTTATCCCTCAGGGTGTCTATTTTCACTTTCTCCGACAGAACAAGGAAGAGAGTTTATTAATTTGGATATGGATTGGATAGAATCATCCATTTTACCATATGATCCCTGTGCCACTGAAAAGTTAGTAGATTTTGAAGCTGCGTTAGACATGCACATGAGACATTATCAAAAACTCGGTGATAAAGAAGGTTATAAGCAAGCTCAGGAGTCTAAACAAAAAATGAAAGGGATGCAGAAGATACTTAAACGTAACTTTCCGAATTTATTTTTAAATGAGTTTACGATCCAGCAGAATAAAAAGAAGCAACAAAAGCAACAGTCAAAAAAGGGAGATGTCTATTTTAATCCATCTGCTAATCCTAAGAAGAACTGAATTAATTTAGTACCATTTCTGGTGCTTCAACATCAACTAACAACTTTCCTGCGGTCTTTTCCTGAATTTCTTCTGTAGTTACCCCAGGTGCCCTTTCCAATAATCGAAATCCTCCTTCATCAACAATTTCGAGTACTGCCAGCTCTGTAACTATCTTTTTAACGCAATTAACTCCCGTAAGTGGAAGTGTGCATTCGGGAAGTAATTTAGACTCTCCGGCTTTATTGGTGTGCATCATTGCTACAATAATATTTCTTGATGAAGCAACAAGATCCATTGCTCCACCCATTCCTTTCACCATCTTTCCCGGAATTTTCCAGTTAGCAATATCTCCATTCTCAGAAACTTCCATAGCGCCTAATATTGCAAGGTCTACATGTTGCCCTCTAATCATAGCAAAACTCTCCGCTGAACTAAAAAATGAACCTTCAGGCAAAACAGTTACAGTTTGCTTTCCTGCATTAATGAGGTCAGCATCAACTGCTTGTTCTGTAGGGAAGGGGCCAATACCCAACATCCCATTTTCACTTTGTAAAACAATAGTTATATCATCTGGAACATAATTAGCCACCAAAGTGGGTATGCCTATCCCTAAATTTACATAGTAACCGTCTTTGATTTCTTTTGCTATTCTTTGCGCAATTCCGAATTTATCTAAAGCCATTCTGTAATTTTAAATTTTAAATTTTTAATTGGAGACAGTAAGTTGTTCAATACGTTTTTCGTAACTCTCCCCTTGAAAAATTCTCTGTACAAATATTCCTGGAGTGTGAATGGTGTCAGGTTCAAGGCTGCCAACGGGAACCAATTCTTCTACTTCTGCGATTGTAATTTTACCTGCTGTGGCCATCATTGGATTGAAGTTTCGAGCAGTTTTTCTATATACCAAGTTGCCGGATTCATCACCTTTCCAAGCCTTAACTATTGCAAAATCTGCTTTAAGCGCTTCTTCCATAATATACATCTTACCATCAAATTCCCGGGTTTCTTTTCCTTCTGCGATTTCTGTTCCAAAGCCAGCGGGTGTGTAAAATGCAGGGATGCCCGCTCCACCTGCTCTGACCCTTTCGGCCAGGGATCCTTGAGGAATTAGGTCTACTTCAAGTTCTCCGCTAAGTAATTGCTTTTCAAATTCAGCGTTTTCTCCAACGTAAGATGATATCATCTTTTTAACTTGCTTGGTTTGGAGCATTAAGCCAATACCAAAGCCGTCTACACCGGCATTGTTGGATATGCAGGTTAAATCTTTAGTTCCTTTTCTCACCAAAGCTGCTATGCAACATTCTGGAATTCCACATAGCCCAAAACCTCCAAGCATCAATGTAGCTCCGTCATGTATATCCTTTACGGCTTCATCGGCATTTGCAACAAGTTTGTTCATTCTGGTTGATTTAAATTATTTCAAAGACAGCACAAAGTAAATAAAAAAAATAATTTACTAATTAAATATTCAATTTTTCCCAAAGCACTTACCTTATAGAATTGTATTAGGTAAATGCTTTGAAATGAGGGTAAAATTTCGTATCTTCGTCTCCCTTTTTGGGAAAATGTAACAGCCACTAAATTATTATAAAGAAGTATGAAAATTTTAAGCATTAATGTATTAAGGGGCCCCAATATTTGGAGCAACAGTAGAAAGAAGTTGATCCAAATGAGATTGGACCTGGAGGAAATGGAACAATTTCCATCGGATAAAGTTGATGGATTTTCGGAGAGATTGGAAGCAATGTTCCCCAGGATGGTTGAACACAGATGTTCAGTAGGTGAAAAGGGAGGGTTTTTCCTAAGAGTAAAGGAAGGAACCTGGATGGGACATATAGCGGAGCATGTGGCTTTAGAAATACAGACGTTAGCAGGGATGTTTTCTGGTTATGGAAGGACCAGGTCTACTAAAACCAAAGGTGTATACAATGTGGTTTTTAATTATGTTGAGGAGGAAGTAGGCCTATTTGCTGCAAAAGCTGCTTTAGATATAGTCCAATCTTTAGTGGATAACAAGCCGTATGATCTGGAAGCGGATTTGTTGAAAATGCGAAAAATACGAGAAAAAGAAAGATTTGGACCAAGTACTGCATCTATTATAGATGAAGCTAAGTTAAGGGGCATACCCTATATTCGATTAAATGAACATTCATTGGTTCAATTGGGTTATGGAGTTAATCAAACAAGAATTCAGGCTACAACAACTGATAAGACCAGTAGCATTGCTGTAGATATTGCTTGTAATAAAAA
>JAESTI010000095.1 GCA_016763665.1 Bacteroidia bacterium
CCTTATTAACTTCAATCCTAATTATTTCACTATTTGTAGCATTTGCATACCAAATTCTTCCATCGGGACCAGTAACAACACCCATAATTCCGGGATCACCTGTTTTGATTCTACCTATTTCAGTGGCAGGGGTTGTTGCTTTATGGTAGATGATGATATCACCATTGCTGTGATCACTCACTATTAATCTTGAACCGATCACATCTATTCCGGATGGTTCTACTAAGCCACTGTCAACAATAACTTTCCAGTCAACTCCTGTTACATTTGAATATTCTGCCAGCGTTTCAAAAGGTCCAAAAGTTGGGGTGCCGCCAACAGTGCCTGAATTTATATCTAAACCTAATATCCTCTTGTTTCCATTATCTATAATATATAACCATTTATTTACTTTATCCAGTACCAAATGACTTGAAATGTGATCATCAATTCTATCTACAGAAAGCTCAGGATATCTTCTAATTCGCCCATCATCATGATCGGAATTGCCTGGACCATGATCGTCCCCAAAATCATATCTGACTACGTCATTACTATACCCATCAAATACCCAAAAAATATTGTCTTGTTCATGCGCAATGCCCATACAGTATGGGCTGACATGCAACATATCCAAATGACTTCCATTACCTCCTGATGGTTGTGCATATACTGTCGGATCACTTGACCACAAAGCAGGGCCAGTAAACGGACTGCCTGTGCCATGATTTGCATCATATACACTGGGAGAAGTCGCAAAATTGCCATTATCACTAAATGCAATACCAGAAGGTAGCGACATAAAATGCCAGGCATTGCCATCTTTTTTCAAACTATCTAACTGATCCGTTTTTCCGGGATTAGTAAATGTTACTGTAGTGCCACCCGAGTTTTCTGTACCTTTATTGATAACCCATAGATCGCCATCGGGATGGAAATCCAGGTCTCTTGGTGTATCTAAATAATCTAACGATGTACCTATTGTTTCATAAGACAAAGTAACTGTATCCACAATATAGCTTTGTGTAATGTCCGGTATGGGTTTTTTGATAATTATTTCTTTTGTTATATCATCATTTCCTTCATCTGCATCCTGCCCGGCGCCATTGATGTTACTTATCCAAACTTTTACAGAATAAGTACCGGCAGTAGTTGGCTGCCAGGGTGTAGGGTGAGTAAAATCATAAATTGTGAAAGGTTCTATGCTTAAGCCCTCTTTTGTTTTCGTTATTGTTGTACCATTATCTACAGAATAATTCAGATCGGCTGATGTAATTGTTGTAGTCCCTACATTTTTTATTTCTCCTGTTATTTTGACATCTCCCGTTTCCATGTATCCCGGAGTATTGACGGATTCTAAAGCTCCATCAACATCAGGCGGAGAAGAAGCATTAATTACAAAGCTCTCTAATGCGCTTGTATTTTTGAATTCATATATAGGATAAGATTCGATCTTAACGATATAAGAAGCACCTCCTTCTCCCCAATCATCTATGGCAATCAAATTATAGTTATTTCCATCAGTAAGGCAAAAGGGACCTTCGGTGATAGTTGTATTACTGGCATAGCCAGATTTGTCTTGATCCTGCGCACCTCCACCATTACATCCGACATTAGAGTTGCCTCCACTGCCTACAGTGTTAGTACCGCAGGAATTACCTGAAGGGACAATTTCCCAATAAGTTTCGTAACCAAAATTATCAGTAGTAATTTCAACGTATACTTCTACTTCCCCGGTAGTACATCCTGCATTTAAATCTGTTATCCCACTTAATAATAAAGGAATAATAAATATAAGTTTTTTCATGTCTTTACAACTTTTTTTTAAAGAAATACAAAGTTCATAAAAGTCCGCTATAGTTCAATCACCATAAACAGTGATTTACATAATGCAATAACTCAAACTAACTATGAATTAATTAATATAGAATTTTATGGAATTGGCTATTCCTTTGTCAGTACTAAAATCAATTATATACATTCCTGGGGTTAACCCTTTTACATCGATTTGAACTTGATGTATGCCAAATGATCTTGTTCCATCTAAAATGGTAAATTCTTTTTGTCCTAATAGATTAAATAATTCAATCCTGATATTTGATCGCTCTTTGAGGAAAAAGGTTATTGTAGAATTATCAAAGGCTGGGTTAGGATACACTGTTAATGATGGTAGACTCTCATTGGGATTGTTCTTATTGATACCAAGTGCCCAAACATTACAAGAATTTATTGCATTTCTAATGTCAGTGTCTGTATCTGTACTCCATCCAGAGTTATCATATGCAATTGTTGAATCAGGGCATATAACTAAAAAATGAGGAATTCCGACAGTTCCGTAATCATTGGCAATAGAGGAACCTTCAGCAAAGGCGGTATAGGTAGCTCCTAAACTTGTTTTATAATCTTTGATCTGTTGTTCTGTTTCATTATCGTATGTGTCAATTGCCCAAATCCAGGCATTGCTTCCCTCGCCATAATCTTGATGCATCTGCTCTAATGCTGGAACATAGGCCTGGCAACTTGTACACCACGTTGCAAAAAAATCTATTACAACGGCTTTGCCCTTGGCTAACTCTTCAAATAATGTATAAGTATTACCATCAACATCAGTTTTAGTAAAATCTGTTGCTGTTTGTGAATAAGAAGCCTGGCTGAACAAAATAATAGCACTTATTATTAATGTGATTGTTTTCATATAATCATGATGTGCTTTTCAATTAAATTTGAAGTGCTAAGATCGTAAAAAGCAAGGTAAATTACAATACCTAAAAACCGTGATTTTCAATGAATTACTCTATATCTTTGTCATGTATCTGACTCATTCTCTGATTTAAATGGTGCTAAACGGTACGTTATACCGAAATTAAAGAAATATTGGGCTGCTATTTGTGTGCCATTTACAAATTGATAAATTGGAATATCAGACGTAAAAGAGAAAGTCAGTTTTTGTTCATACGTGTAAAATACTTGCGGTACAACGGACAACTTCTTACCTCCTGTATTGTATTTATAATTAAGATAATCAGGATCGAA
>JAESTI010000096.1 GCA_016763665.1 Bacteroidia bacterium
ATTATCTAATCTTAGAAAATTAGTTCTAAACAATAACAAGCTCGTTATATTACCTTCTGAAATTGGAAAGCTAGACAAACTAACACAGCTTAATGTAAGCAACAATCAGTTATCCGGATTGCCCTATCAAATTATACAAATGACCAATCTGAAAAAACTTATCCTGCAAAATAATTTGATCAGTTCTTTACCTGCTAATTTCAGCAATTTGAAATACCTAACTGTACTGGATCTGAGCAAGAATAAGGCATTAAATATAGAAGTAACAAGTAAACAAATATCATCTTTGAAAAGTTTAAAAATACTTGATCTGAGGTATTGCAACTTAAAGCAATTCCCAACTGAACTTTGCAATTTGAAGCAACTTCAAGAGTTGAGTTTAAGTTTCAACCAAATAAAAACGATTCCTGATGAAGTAGGCCGGCTTACCGATTTAAGAAAGTTAAGCTTGGGTTTCAATCAAATAAACGTAATTCCAAGATCTATCGGTGAACTTGAGCTATTAGAAGATTTAAGTTTTTGGAATAATAAAATCGTTGAAATTCCTGATGAGATCTGCAAATTAAAAAACCTGAAGAACCTAAATTTGAGTGCAAACAAACTAACTAAGCTTCCTGAAAACATTGGTCAGCTTGAGCAATTAGAAAAGTTAGATCTAACATCCAATCAATTGACCGAACTGCCCGAGAGCATTGGAGACTTGAAGAACCTAAAGTTTCTAATTATAAGACAAAACAACATCCCACCTTCAGAAATTAAAAAAATAAAGAAATTACTGCCTAAATGCGAAGTGCAATATCAGTAAGTTCATACAAATACAGAATTTGATTTGTTTAGAGCATCGTTAAGTACTACCTGATCCAACCCAAGTTCTAAGCCTTGATTTGCAAAGTAGCTTACTATGTTTTCTGTAGGCATATTGCCAACCAATTCATCTTTGGCCATAGGACAGCCACCTAAACCTTTAATTGCACCATCAAATCGTTTGCAACCGTTGTTGTATGCAGCTTCTACTTTTTCTTCCCATGAATCGGGAGTAGTGTGCAAGTGTGCTCCAAATTCTATATTCGGAAATTGTGGAATTAATTGACTGAATAAATAGGCAATGTTTTCAGGATTCGAAACACCTACAGTATCCGCCAAAGAAATAATTTTGATATCCAATTCAACCATTCGTTCTACCCACTTACTAACCTCTTCAATATTCCAGGGATCATCATATGGGTTGCCAAATGCCATGGAAATATAAAGTACCAAGTCTTTATCATTTACATGACAGATATTTTGAATTTCTTCAACTGTAGACAAGGATTGCTCTATAGTTGAATTGGTATTTCTCAATTGAAATGTTTCTGAAATTGAAAAGGGAAAACCCAAGTATTGAATTTCGTCATAATTTGCGGCCTCTTCTGCGCCACGAACATTAGCTACTATTGCAAGTAATTTTGTATTTGTATTGGATAAATCAAGTTGGGGAATCACTTCTTTAGTATCAGCCATTTGAGGCATGGCTTTAGAGGAAACAAAACTTCCAAAATCTAAGGTATCAAAACCAATCTTTAAAAGTAAGTTCAGGTAATCTACTTTAACTTGAGTGGGTATAAAATTAGGAAAACCCTGCATTGCATCACGCGGGCACTCAATTATTTGCATAAATTAAAGTGATTTAACAGAAAGGTTAATCCTCTTCTTCTGCGCCTTCTTCTATCTCAACTAAATTGATAGGAACATCAACAACAGAAATCAAATATTCTCCTGTTTCCAGAATATCCTCATCATCTTCCTCATACTTCCATTCTATATTAACATCAAATCCACTCTTGTGAAGTTCCTCCATCTTTTTCATGATAATGTAATAGAACTTTAAAGTAGTGCTATTGAGGTACTCAATGTTGAATTTAACTTGTGTTTTAGGTTGAGGGTTTTTCACGTACTCATAGATCCAATCCATAACAGGCCTGTACCGTCTGCTAGTACTATCTGGAATAGACTTTCCGGCTAACTGTATAAGGCCCTTATCCTTGTCTAAACTTACTTTAGGGGTATTAACGGTAGGTTTTATAAAAAGATTTTCCATAGGATGCTTCGTGCAGTTCCTGATCAAATATGAAATCTAAAGTATAATTTTTTTTCCAAAAAACAAATTTTCCTGTTAATTCAGATTTCAGATTTCAGGATTAAGAATTCAGAATGTCTTTAAATAATGCCTTTATTGAACGAATTAGCTGATGCACAAATACACGGTTTCATGGACGTTTCATGAAACATTTGAAATGTATACCTATATGTATATATTTGCGCCTTATTCAAAACCATCAATTATGAAAAATTCATTCTTAATTTTATTTTCTACCATTTTGTTTTCATGTGGCGGATCTAAAACAACGGACAATACAAATGCTAATGAGGATACTAAAGAAGTTTCTCAAGAAACAACTATACTAAGCTGGGAGAAGAACGGTATTAAAGTTACCGAGGCAAAACCATCTCCCGAGTTTACAGCTGCAAAACTTAAAATGAATGAACCGGAATTGGCATGCTATAAACAGGAAAAATCTGTCAAATTTTCTTATGCTATTGAGAATTATGAATTAGGTCTGCAAACTCAAAATATTGATGATCAGCATTGTGCCAACTCTACTAAGGGGCAACATATTCATCTTATTTTAAATAATCAACCATATACTGCCCATTATAATAGTGAATTCGATGTCGAACTGGAAGATGGGTTTTATGTTGCACTCTCTTTTGTTTCGCGTTCCTATCACGAAAGCATTAAAAATACAAAAGCTTATCATTTAAGTTATTTCACCGTAGGGATGCCTCCCGATATTGATCCTGACACCGTTTATGTATTGGATCCTGTTACATTTGAAGAAAAAGTTTGGATCATCAAAAGTAAATTAATGTCGCAGGAACATATGTTCTATAGTAGGCCTAAAGGCAACTATGATGTTGAAGATTGTGAAAGTTTAATGCTAGACTTTTATCTTGTTAATACAACTTTATCCGAGGAAGGAAATAAGGTCAAGGCTATTATTGATGGTGAGGAATTCATTTTACCTAAATGGTGCCCTTATTCTATTGAAGGGTTGGGAGTTGGAGAGCATACAATTAGTCTTGAATTAATTGATAAGGATGGACAACCTGTTTCCGGACCATTTAATTTTACCGAAAGAACAATTACCATAGAAGGAGAAAAATCTTCTTAATATTAATTTTTAACAGATAAGACAAGGCTAAAGGCGGAATCATTGGTTCCGCCTTTGTTTTATAATGGATGAGAACAAAGAACATATTTTAGAAGAAAGGGAAGAACTTTATGAACATCATCGTTTTGAAGTTGATAAAGGACAGCAACCTCTAAGAATTGACAAATTTCTTGTAAACAGGATCGAAAACGCTACCAGGAATAAAATTCAAAATGCAGCTAAGGCAGGAAATATACTTGTAAATGAAAACTCAATTAAGTCAAATTACAAGGTTCGCCCAAACGATGTTATTTCCATAGTACTCCCCCACCCACCAAGAGATACAGAGATTTACCCTGAAGACATTCCTTTGAATATTGTTTATGAAGATGATGATATTCTTATAGTTAACAAAGAAACAGGAATGGTAGTTCATCCCGGCCACAACAATTATTCAGGTACACTGGTGAATGCACTTGTTCATCATTTTGGGAATTTACCAATGAATCAGCAAGAAGTACCGCGCCCCGGTTTAGTTCATAGAATTGATAAGGATACTTCAGGGTTGTTGGTCGTTGCTAAGAACGAATTGGCCATGACTCATTTAGCAAAGCAATTCTTTGATCACAGCATCCAAAGGAAATACCGGGCATTGGTGTGGGGAGATCTAGAAAATGATGAAGGAACAGTAAATGAGTTCATCGGAAGAAGCATTAAAGACAGGAGAGTAATGCAGGTCTATACCGATGGCGAACAAGGGAAAAATGCAACAACCCATTACAAAGTAATTGAGAGGTTTCATTATGTAACACTTATCGAATGTCAACTGGAGACTGGGAGGACTCACCAAATAAGAATTCACATGAAACATTTGGGCCATCCATTGTTTAATGATGTTGCTTACGGTGGCAACAGAATTGTAAAAGGGACTACTTTTACCAAGTACAAACAATTTATTGATAACTGCTTCAAGTTGCTGCCCGGACAAGCTCTACATGCATATTCTTTGGGTTTTGTTCATCCTATTTCACAAAAGGAAGTATATTTTGAATCTGAGCTACCTGACTCTTTCCAGGAAATAGTGGAAAAGTGGAGAAGATACTCAATTGGGGATTGAAAAGCGGATATCCAAGATCCTGATTAGCACAAATTCTAAAATCCCATTAAATATCCAATATCGAACATCGAATATTGAATTTCGAAGTAATACGATGTAATAATAAAATAATTACTTTTTTATATTTTTATTAGCGGTCTTAACGCTTACAAACATTATTGAGATCAGCTCATTGGTTTCTTGTATAATGGGCTCTAGTTTTTTGACAGGTGTTATTAAAGGTTTACGCGTTATTATTTCCAAACATATCATACTTTCTCGTAACTCTTTTAGGATTACCTTGAGTTTATGTATAAAGTCATTTGGTGATTCAGCACTTTGGGCCTCTCCATAATTTAATGCAGGTGAGGTACCACATCTAGCTAATTGGCTGGCTATTTGATTAGCATATTTTGTTTTTGGTAAACTTTCAACTACTTCACTAATTCTTATCGAAAAATCGATAAACCTATCCTCCAGATCAAATTTATTTTCCATCATTATTCAATATTGGGTGTTCAGTGTTGGATATTCAGTGAAAGACATTCGCCAAAGGTATTATTTTTAAAATATAGGGAGAGTCTTGTGAG
>JAESTI010000097.1 GCA_016763665.1 Bacteroidia bacterium
ATATTCACTTCTGTTACTAGTTAATTAATTAGATTTGGCAAAACAACATAACTCACTTTGAACATCCTTTACATATCTTATGATGGGGTAACCGACCCCTTAGGCCAATCTCAAATTATACCATACTTGGCAGGGTTGTCTGCTAAGGGGCATCAAACAACAATTCTTAGCTGTGAAAAGAGAGACAATTATGACTTAAGAAAGGATGAGATAGATGCTTTGCTACAGGCAAATAATATTAATTGGAGTCCAATATTTTATCACAAATCACCTCCTGTATTATCTACTATTTATGATATTCAGCAATTAAAAGGTAAGGCAGCCGCATTACACAAACAACACAATTTTGATATAGTTCATTGTCGTAGTTATTTGGCGGGAATGGTGGGGCATTACATGAAAAAAAAATTCAATACAAAATTCATTTTTGACATAAGAGGATTTTGGGTTGATGAGAGGGTAGAAGGAGGATTATGGAACCTATCTAATCCATTGTATCAATTGATCTATAATTATTTTAAGAAAAAGGAGACACAGTTATATACTGATGCAGATCATACAGTAAGTTTGACAATTAAAGGAAAAGAGATCATCCATTCCAAGGAGCAAATAAAGAACAACCCGATACCTATTGAAGTCATTCCTTGTTGTGCAGATCTGGATCATTTTTCTTTTAAAAATATTGATTCCGAAAAAGTCCAGGAAGTCAAAAATGAATTGGGAATTACTAATGATGATTTTGTGATCTCCTATCTCGGTTCCATTGGCACCTGGTATATGCTGGACGAGATGTTGGAATTTTTCCAGCAATTGTTACAAACAAAACCGAACAGTAAGTTTTTATTTATCACCAATGAGAGATCAGAATTAATAAAAAGTAAAGCCAAAGAACAGGCAATTCCTGAGGCTTCTGTAATAACAACTAAGGCTGAATATCAAGATGTGCCAACAGTATTGAGCTTGAGTGATATCTCTATATTCTTCATTAAGCAGATATTTTCAAAAAATGCTTCCTCTCCAACAAAGCAAGGAGAAATTATGGGAATGGGAATTCCAATTATCTGTAATTCTAAAATTGGTGATACTGCAGATATTTTAGTTGATACTGATGGGGGTGTTGTGATTAATGATTTTACCAATGAGGAATACCAAATTGCGATTGATAAAATAGATGGCTTACTCGAAAATTCAAAAGAACATTACCGGAATGGAGCGTTTAAATATTATTCCCTGAAAGAAGGTGTGGAGAAATATGATTCGATTTATAGTAGCTTATCTAATTAATTATTCCCCGGCTCAAAGCTAAAATTACTCAGCAATTCATCTCGAGAGTAAAGAACAACATCCACATCCATAACAATATCAGTAGTCGGTCTGTCACTGATATCTACAGGTTGATCTGAAATGTCGTCAGCAATTGCCATATTACTTATAACCAATCCAAATGTTGTGTAGTTCATATCCAAATTATGAGCACCATTAGTTCCAACAACAATATAAAACTGTGATCCGGATGAGTTTTTATCAGGATTATCATCTCTTGCCGAGGCCACAGCTCCATAAACGTGAGTTAAAGAAGTATCAAATTCAGCCGGTATAATATAACCTGGACCACCTGTACCATCATTGTCAGGATCATCATCCTTACTTAAAGGATCACCACCTTGAATAACAAAGCCTGGAATTATTCGGTGAAAAGTGGTACTGTCATAAAAACCACTGTCAGCAAGCATTAAGAAATTGGATTTGTGTTGAGGTGTTTTATCATATAACCAAATAGTTAAAGTGCCAAAGTCAGTTTTTATTTCGGCTAAATTATAATAATGGTCAATTGTAATAGATAGGTTTGCCGTATCACTTCCATCATTGTTTGTTGCGGTAAGTACTATCTGATATGTACCCGCGGTATCATAAGTATGTACAACAGTATCACCAGATGCAGTTTGATTATCTCCTAAATCCCATGAAATACTTGTTGGGTCATTGGTTGAAGTATTGATAAATGTAACAGTATAATCATCTATACTGTTTGTAAATGATGCCACTGGTGGGTTAGTGGTGGGTATAGTGGTTGTATTATTATTTGAGTTATTATTTTCTTCTTTCTCACAGGAAATAAGAAATGTAATAACAACAAGTAGTAGGAGATAATTTTTCATTGCGTTCATATATTGAACACAATATTAGTTATTTTAAGATTATGCTTCGACAAAAATAGATTGAGTAAAAGAAAAGTTGGGATTTATTATTCTAGATTTGTTAAAATTTCTTTTAATTCGTCATCAAGCCTCCACATTGCTTCTTCATCTTTTATGATGTAACTATAAGAACCTTTCGCCATATATTGCATTACGTTAGAAGAATCTTTTAGGCTAGATAAAATTATTACTTGAATTTCCGGGTTAGTTTCTGCTATTTTTTCAAGAACAGCAAGTCCGTCCATCGCATTAGGATCAACACTATTCAGAAAGTGATCTAGAATTACAATTTTTGGCTTTAGATGTATATTCTCAAGACATTTTTCACCGGTTTCAAATGTTTCAACCTTTATATCAGAATAAGAACTCAGTCTTTCTTGCAGCAATGCAAGAAAAAAGGGGTCATCATCAACAAGAAATAATAATATACTTTGAGAGTTTTCCATAATATTTAACTTAATGGGGTAAGTGATAGTGAATCAAATATACAATATTTGAGTTTTTTTATTAACTTTAGTTACTAAAAAGTGAAGTTTATTTGTTAGCGGTACTGCAAAAGATATGCTGTCATTTATAAAAGATAAAATCAATTTAAGCCTTGCTATTATTAGTGGCCTCATATTGATCCTTATCGGAATATCGGTTTTCCAACTGATCCAAGTTAATCTTCAATCTAAAAACATTATTACCGAATTATCTAAATCACAATCTGATGAGTCATCTTCAATAATTGAGTTATTAGATAATGTTGGATTTGGATTTGGTTTTATCACAGCAATTGCAGCTAGTTTAATTGTACTAATAGTAATTATACTCTTGGTTTCATTTGTACTATTTAAAAAATTCTTAGCCGACTTAAATGATACAAAAGCTGAACTTGCTTATACTAAGGATATCATTGATAGCGCAAATGTTTCATTAATTGTTATAAATTCTGATTTAGTGATCTCTGATGTTATTCAGGCCACTAACAGAATTCTGGGCTATGATCACAATGAACTGATAGGAAAATCATTTAAACTTATTATAAACAATGAGGAGTTTCTTAAAGATCTACTGCTTTATTTAAACAAGAAAGGTCGTGTTCAAAATGTAGAAAGAAATTATAAAACCAAAGATGGGCAAAGGAAGCTGTTCTCCATTTCTGCTTCGTTATTTAAAAGCAAATTTGATAATGAAGAAAACATCATATTTATAGCGCAGGATATTTCCATTTTTAAGCAAGCTGATAAAAAGCTGATCAAGGCTAAACAAATAGCCCAATCAAATGCCAAAATGAAAGAGCAATTTTTGGCGAATATGAGTCATGAATTAAGAACACCTTTAAATGCAGTAATTGGGCTTTCTGATTTATTGCTGAAAGCAGAAACTTCCAAGAAACAAGCAAAATATATTACTGCTATTAACTATTCAGCCGAAAGTTTACTTAATATCGTAAATGATGTACTTGATTTTTCTAAACTTCAGGCGGGTAAAATGTTGCTTAACGATACAGATTTTAATTTGAAGAAGAAACTGCTAAGTATCCAAAAATCAAACAAATTTAAAGCAGAGGAGAAGGATCTAAAATTAAAATATTCTTGTGATAATAAAATACCCAATGTAATTGTTGGTGATGATATAAAGTTGACTCAGGTATTCATTAATTTAATTGGAAATGCTATTAAATTCACTGAAGAAGGTGAAATATTTTTTGGTGCTACTTTGAAAGAAAAAGACTTTCGAAATGCGTCTATTGACTTTTACGTTTCTGATACCGGCATAGGGATCCCTGAAAAAAAATTAAAAGGAATTTTTGATAGCTTTATACAGGTTGAAGGAGAAAAAACAAGAAATGCAGGTGGAACAGGTTTGGGTTTATCAATTTCAAAACAATTTATAGATTTAATGGGGGGTGATTTGGAAGTTACCAGCAAGGTTGGAAAAGGAACTCAATTCTCATTTAATATTAAATTTCCTATTAGCAAGAAATCACTAATGGAAATTATTATGGAGGAGAGCAAGGAAAGAGATTTTTCTACAATACCTAAGGTTGATATATTATTAGTGGAAGATAATGAGTATAACCGGCTTGTTGCTAATGATATGATTGAATTATGGGAGTTTGTAAATTTAGTTGATACCGCTGAGAATGGATTGATCGCATTAGAAAAGATAAAAAGTAATTCTTATGATCTGGTATTAATGGATATTCAAATGCCCGAAATGGATGGATTAACTGCAACTAGAGAGATAAGAAAAATGGATAAACCTTTATGCGATATTCCTATAATTGGTTTAACAGCTCATGCATTTAAACAAGAACTTGATAAATGCAAAGATGCAGGGATGGAAGCGGTCGTAACAAAGCCAATAGACTCAACCATTTTGCAAAATACCATTATTCACTTTCTTGAAAAGGGTGAAGGCGGAGATATTAAAAAACTTGACGAGCTAAGTGAGGATGAAGTGATGCCTGAAAGTAATGAGCCTAATGAACCAGAAAGCCAAAATACTATAGAAAATTCAACAGAGAATCCCTCCCAGGAAGGACGCTTAGTTGACTTTTCATTCATGAAAAATCTATATAAAGGTAAGAATGATAAATTAAAAGAAATGATTAAATTATTCCTCAAGGATACTCCCGGTCAAATTGCAACAATGAAAGAACTTTGCGAACAAAAAAATTGGGATGGGGTTAGGAAAATTGCCCATCCTATGAAACCGAAAGTTACCTATATTGGAATTTTAAGTATGAAAGACGTAATTGCTAATATTGAACAATACAGTAAAAAACAAGAGAATCTTGATGAGATTCCTGAGTTATTAGATAAGTTTCAAAGTGTTTGTAATGAAGCCTACAAAGAACTCAGAGAGGAAATTGAAATATTAGGTGACTAATTGAGATTAATATTTCTAAAATTTAATTAGTTTTGACTGCAAACAATATTAAATATAGCTGAATGGCATCCAAGGAAGATTTTGAAAAAAAGTTATTGGCCTTTTTTGAAGAACACAAAAGGTCTAAGCGATTTTTAGTTTCAAAAATTGCTGCAGCATTTCATGAGAATCAGGAAGGAGTGATGTCCCATCTTCATAGAAAATACAAAACACCTAAAGGTTTGGAGCTGATCGCTGAAGAAAAAACCGAGGAGCAAAGAAAAATTGCAGCAGAAATTGAGGTTTCTGAACTTAAGAGCGAAGA
>JAESTI010000098.1 GCA_016763665.1 Bacteroidia bacterium
TATTAGTATCCACAACACCCGGGGAAATCGTACACACTTTAAAATTTGTAATTCCTTTCTTTTTATTTTCCAGGTTGATAACGTCAGTAAGCATGTGTAATGCAGCTTTAGTGGTACAGTAATTACCCCATCCATCAACCGCATTGTTTCCGGCACCTGATCCAATGTTCATGATCATTTTATCACCCTCAAAGTCATGAAAAGTTTTGATAAATGAATTGCATAATAGTGCAGCCGAAGTAAAATTCAAATTAATGGTATCAATAATTGTTTGGTCTGAAAGTGTTCCTAGGTACTTAATATCTCCAAGCACTCCCGAATTATTAATTAAACTTACACTTTGTATTTTATCTGGTACAGAAAAGTCAATTTTTTTAATATTTTCTGGTATAGAAAGATCTAATTGTACATGAATATAATTGGGATGTTCAATAGATGAAGTCCTTGATATTCCGGTCACAAAGTTGGTCTTATCTTTTAGCAGCTCTGTTGCTAATGCCTTCCCAATTCCGCGACTGGTCCCGGTGATGAAGTAGTGGTTCATGTTAAAAAAAGTTTATAGGTTTATAAGTTTAACGGTTTATGAAATATTTGTACGAAAGTTTTAAGGTTTCGCAACTCATAGACCCATACACCATAAACTCATCAACCAATATACCATTAACCTAATTGATTTGGTTTTTTGCTTCTGAATGGTCTACAATTGCAGCTACAGCTGAATCACCCGTTACGTTTACAACGGTTCTGCACATATCTAAGATTCTATCTACCGGAAAAATGATTCCTATCCAGGCCGGGTCTAATCCGATTGACTCTAAAACGATCATAAGCATTACCAGGCCTGCGCTTGGAACGGCAGGCGATCCTATAGAAGCTAAGGTAGCAGTGAGCACTACAGTAATTTGTTGTCCCAAGTCCAATTCTACACCAAAAGCCTGGGCTAAAAATACTGCTGCAATAGCTTGATAACAGCTTGTACCATCCATATTTACTGTTGCTCCGATGGGTAGAACAAAGCTGGTTACTTCTTTAGATATTCCAAGATTTTTATTAGCACAATCCATTGTTACAGGCAATGTCGCTGCACTTGAACTTGTTGAAAATGCTAATGTTTGTGCCGCAGATATGCCTTTGAAAAAGAAGCCATAGTTCATTTTAGTGAAAATACGTAGTAACAGGGGATAGAAGACAAATGCTAAAACACCCAAACCTGCGAGTACAGTTAATGAATATACGCCAAGACCTTTAAACAAATCAACTGCAGTACTAAGATTATCCCCTGCAATATCTGCTATCAAGCCTGCCATTAATGCAAAAACAAAGAATGGTGCAGCCCCCATGATCATAAAAACTATCTTTAGAATTACCTCATTTATCCCATCTACAAGTGCTTTAACGGGCTGTGCGATTTCACCAGGAATCAATACCAATGCAACCCCGAACAATACTGCAAAAAATATTACCTGAAGCATCAACTTGTTATTTTGTAAAGAGAAGAAGATGTTGGATGGAACGATATCAACTAAGAAAGTTAATGGCCCCGATTCCTTAAATTCCTTGGCATCGGCTTTTTTAGCTTCGATTTTATGGGCATATTTTTCTTTGTTGAGGTCTCTTGTCTCCTGAGAAATGAAATTACCGGGCTGAATCGTATTCACTAATGTCAATCCTATGAGTACCGCAAATACTGTTGTGGACAAATAGATCATGACAGTTTTCCTTCCAAGCCGGGATAATTTTGCAATGTCTGACAAGCCGGAAACACCTTTTATCAATGAAAATAATACCAGTGGTACCGCAATTAATTTAAGAAGACTAATAAATATATCCCCAAAAGGCTTTACCCAATCAATAGTAAATTTGCTAAAACCAAATGTTGCAGACAGCAAAGCCCAAATGACTCCTAAAACCAGTCCGATTATTATTTTCCAGTGTAAGGCTAAATTCTTCATGTTTCAAAATAACTTATAATCCTAATATACTAATGGGTACTAATGATACTAATATTATAATGCGAATATACTAATGTGATGTATTAAAATTATAAGTATTAGTTTGAATTTGTATCATATTAGTATCATTCGCATGAATTAGCATATTAGCATTTCCTTCTAACTAACTGCTTTATATCTCAATAAATGATCAACTATAACAAGTGCAGACATGGCTTCAACAATCGGAACTGCTCTTGGTACAACGCATGGGTCATGTCGACCTTTTCCTTTTAATGTAACTTCATTTCCATCAACATCAACTGTTGGTTGATCTTTCATAATAGTTGCAACGGGTTTAAAGGCTACCCGAAAATAAATATCTTCTCCATTGGAAATACCTGCTTGAATACCTCCGGAGAAGTTGGTTTTAGTTTTAATATCCCCATTATCATTAAAAAAAATATCATTGTGTTCCGAGCCTTTCATCTTTACACCATCGAATCCTGAACCATATTCAAAACCTTTTGCAGCATTAATGCTCAATTGTGCTTTTGCTAAATCAGCATGGAGTTTGTCAAATACGGGATCACCCAAACCTACAGGGCAATTTTTGATCACGCAATTAATGACACCTCCGGTTGTGTCTCCATTTTTTCGAATTTCTTTTATGAATTCGATCATTTTATTGGCCACATTGCTGTCGGGACACCTTACATCATTAGTTTCAGTAACAGATAGATCAAGTTCGGTATAATTCTTTTCTACTGATATATCTCCAATTTGAGAAACATAAGCCTGGATAGAAATATTTTCTTTCCTCAAAAGCAATTTTGCGATAGCTCCGGCTGCAACTCTTGAAGCTGTTTCTCGCGCAGATGCTCGTCCACCTCCTCTGTGGTCTCGATTACCATATTTCTTATGATAAGTATAATCTCCATGAGATGGACGAAATTTGTCAGCTAAATGGGAATAGTCTTTTGGCTTTTGGTCTTTATTTTCAATGATAATTGTGAGAGGAGTGCCGGTAGTTTTTCCTTCAAAAATTCCTGAAATTATTTTTAACGAATCATCTTCTTTTCTTTGAGTAGTAATGCTTGATTGCCCGGGTTTTCTTCTGTTTAATTCAGATTGGATAAAAGATTCATCAATTTCTAAGTTCGGAAGGCAGCCATCAATTACAACACCCATCGCTTCTCCATGTGATTCCCCAAAGGTGGTTATCCTGAATAATTCTCCGAAGCTATTACCCGCCATTTTTTTTTACGATTTATGCTTTTACTTTTGTTGGTGTTAACTTAGCGAACAAATATACAAATTAACATTAGCGATTATTCAGTGTCTCTCTAAAGTCTTCTTTTTTGAATAATGAGCAAGAATCCAATATAAACAGTAACATTACAATCAAAGCGTCATTCCTGCGGAGGCA
>JAESTI010000099.1 GCA_016763665.1 Bacteroidia bacterium
ATTGGCACTCGGTGAAATGATAATGCTGTTGAGAAGAACGTTTGATAGAAGTACTGAAATTCATAACGGTAAATGAAATAAATCTGCAAAAAATAGTTATGAGATAAGGGGAAAAAAACTGGGTATAGTTGGATATGGGAACATTGGTTCTCAGCTATCTATTTTGGCGGAAGCCTTGGGAATGCAGGTACTATATTACGATGTGGTTGAAAAATTGGCATTGGGAAATGCTCAAAAATGTAATAATCTAAGGGAGTTACTAACTAAATCTGATATTGTAACTATTCATGTAGATGGAAATCCTGACAATGTCAATATAATTGGAGATAAGGAGTTTTCAATTATGAAAAAAGGAGTGATCTTTTTGAATTTGAGTAGGGGAAGTGTTGTTGAAATAAAGTCATTGGCAAAGCACATTAAGAATAAGAAAGTTGCTGGTGCAGCGATTGATGTATATCCCGAAGAACCAAAAACTAATAATTCTGAATTTGATTCAGAACTGAGAAATTTACCTAACCTAATACTTACGCCTCATGTTGGTGGAAGCACTGAAGAATCTCAAAAGAACATTGCAGAGTATGTCCCTCAAACAATGATAAACTACATTAACCGCGGAAATTCATTTGGCAGTGTTAATTTCCCTAATATCAGATTAATTCCTCAAGTAAACGCTCATCGATTCTTGCATATTCATAAAAACGTGCCTGGAGTAATGGCTAAGGTAAACAGCATACTAGCAAAGTATGATCTGAACATTGTGGGTCAGCACCTTAAAACCAATGAAGAAATTGGTTATCTGATTTCAGACGTAAATAAAAATTACAATAAAAAAGTAATTAGTGATCTCAAAAAGGTAAAAGGAACTGTTAAATTTAGGGTGCTTTATTAGTATTGAGTTATGAGAATTGAGTATGGAGTATTACAACGATCGCAACAGACTGATAACTCTATACTCGATACTAATTACTCATCACTCATCACGCAATACTCATAACTCGCTACTAACTACACTCTCACCCCAATAACAGTAATATCATCAGTTTGATCTAGATCTCCTTTCCATCCTGTAATTTCCTTGATAAGACTATCCATTTGTTTATCCATTTCTAAATTCTGGACTTCTGTAAGAAATTTTTTGAGTCTCTTAGAAGAATATTTTTTAAACTTTGGGCCTCCAAACTGATTTACAATACCATCGGAGAATATATAAAAGGTGTCACCTTTTTCGATTATAATTTCATGATTTATAAAATCACGCTCAACTTCTTCAATGCCACCAATGCCAATTTTATTTGCTTTAACAACTTCTATTTCTTCTTCATCTTTTCTAAATAGATGAAGCGCTCTATGGGCTCCTGCAAATTGTAATTTGTTGTTTTTAATATCGAGATTGCATAATGCTATGTCCATACCATCTTTTGCGAGGGCATCTTCCCCTTTTTGCTGAAGAGAAAACTGTACTCCCTCATGTAGTTGATTTAAAACCTCTGATGGTTTTGTGACATTCTTTTCGATTATGATCTGGTTCAATAAGTCATTTCCAATCATACTCATAAATGCTCCAGGCACCCCATGCCCGGTACAATCTACCGCAGCGATCATTAGGTTTTCAGTCCCATTATTTTTTACGATCCCCAACCAGTAAAAGTCACCGCTTACAATTTCTTTTGGTTCATAATATATGAAGGATTCCGGGACAAATTTATTAAGTTCATCAATGGGCTTTAAAATTGCACGTTGAATGTTCTTTGCATAACTGATACTATCAATAATGTGTTGATTTACCTCTCTTAATTGCTCTTTTTGATCTTCTATTTCTTGTGTGCGAATAACAATTTTTTCCTCAAGTATATGTTTGGCCCTTCTTAAGTTTTTTTCTCTGAATTGGATCAAAGCGAAAACCAAACCAGCTAAGGATATAAAGCTTGCCAGGTAGAACCACCATGTTTTCCAAAATGCAGGGTTTATTGTAAATGATAACTCGGTAGGCATTTCATTCCACACTCCATCATTGTTGCTGGCTTTTACTTTAAACGTATAATCTCCGGTAGGCACGTTACCATAGGTGGCAAAAGTTTCTTGTGTAATTTCAGACCATTCTTCGTCATATCCTTCTAATTTGTATTGATAGGTTACTTTTTCAGGAAGTGTAAGGCTGATGCCAATGTAATGAAATGTAAAGTAGTTCATATTGTATGGCAACTGAACATTGGAAGGTAGCATTGTATCCTTTTTAGCGATCCTGATCTTTGTAATATGTGTTTGTGGAGGTAAGTTGTTTTTCTGTTTAACAGCTAGCGGGTCGTATTTAATTGCACCATTGATCGTTCCAAACCAAAGTCCACCATCACTGTCCTTGCAAACTGCGTTAGTATTGGTTTCGATTCCCTGAAAGCCTTCTAAATGTCCGAAATGTTCAAACTTCACTGTTTTACTTGAACGATATTCTTTTGCATCAAATTTGTCAACTCCAACATTGGTACCTATCCATAGCACATCATCATCTTCGTCAAATAACATCAGGTATAACCGGTTGGAACTTAATCCATCCTTCATGGTTAAATTTTCAAACTTATCTCCATCAAATATAGAAATACCCCCACCTGTCCCAATCCATAGTTTGTCTTCCTTATCCATTAGGATTGTCCGTACATCATTATGAACTAACCCATCTGCTATAGAGTAATTTTTAAATTTTATACTATCGTATTTTGAAATGCCTAATTCAGTTCCTATCCAAATATTTCCTGAATTGTCTTCAGCAAATGAATATACTGTGCCGGGAGTCAAGCCATCTTTTTCAGTATAATTAGAGATATTACAATTACTGAAATGGTCATTTTTTAAAGTAACCACACTGATCCCTGCTGGAGTCCCCAGCCAAAAATTACCTTGTTGATCTTCATGTATGGTTCTAACATAATTGTGAATGAGCCCATTATCTATTGTAAGGTGTTCAAATGTCTTACCATCATATCGGGATACTCCTTTAGAAGTACCTATCCACATTTTGCCTCCCTTATCAGAATATACAATGCGCACAAAATTATTGATAAGGCCATCTTTTGTAGTGAGGCTCTTAATGGAATAGTCGTATCTGGATTTTTCTGAGGGGGTAAAAATAGAAACCCCATTGGCTCCCGTTCCCACCCAAATATTCTTGTTAGCATCTTCAATAAGAGAAAAGACAAAATTGTCTTGTAAACTTTCGTTGAGATTGTATTTGGTAAAGCTTTTGTCCCTAAACATGCTCAAACCTGCACCGTAAGTACCTATCCAAATGTTATTTTCAATATCCTTAAAAACTGTTGTAATATTATTATTGCGTAGTCCTTCTTGTATCCCAAAATATTCAAAGGTGATATCACCTTCCGTAATTGAACTTTTTTCAGAAACAATCTTATTTACACCTTTTCCCCATGTCCC
>JAESTI010000100.1 GCA_016763665.1 Bacteroidia bacterium
CGGTTATATGCAGTGCCAAAGACTCCTGGTATTTACATAGCATCACTAAAAGATTCATTCGATGTTAATGGAATGATCACAGGTGCAACGATCAATAGTGATAGCACCATTTGCCTTATAGGGTATGATGATACTGACCCTTTCATTTGGTTGTTATTTAACTACACTGGAAGTAATTTACTGTCAGGAAATAAAAGAAGGATAGACCTGCTTGGCATGGGTGAATTTCAAACAGAAGCAATTGGATTTGTTGATGGAAGCAAGTATTATATATCGAATGAAAATAATTTTGCCTCAACTGCGAATGTTTATGAATTTTACACAGTTCAATGGATCACAGGTATTGAGAATGACAATAGAATTACTGCAAATGATAGGTTACAATATAGTGTTTATCCAAACCCAACTACATCTATGATAAATATTGATTTTCATGGGAATTTTGATAGGGTCATTGTAAAATTAATGGATGCAATGGGTAGATTGATGTTTACTAGTACCCTTAACAATTTGTCATCCCACCAAATGGATCTTAATATTTCCCACCTTGAACAGGGAATTTACTTCCTGGAGATAACAGTAGATCAAGTACAACATAGTGTCAAGAAAATAATTATTAATTAGAGTCTGTTCATAATATCAGGGCTACTGCAAAATTTACGATTTACAATTTTAAATTTACGATTGAAAATTCGTAAATCGTACACCTGCTCCAAAATTTAACATTATAGACGGACTTTAATTAAGACGAATTGGTACTGCCACATGTATTTACTACCTTTGGTAGAATCTTTGGGTAAGGGTGGGGTAACACATTTAATTCCTAAAATAATGGTATCACCTAATTCTCGTCACCTGACAGTTTTCCTGTTACTTTTTTGCTTCTTTCAAACAACTGTCAATGGACAGGTATTGATCAATGAATATTCAGCATCAAATCTGGAAAGTACTCCTGATAATTATTCGAAATATGAAGATTGGATAGAATTACATAATTCAGGCAGCTCTTCTGTTAATATAGGTGGATACTATCTAAGTGACCGTATTTCAAGCACTACCAAGTGGAAGATCCCCTCTGGTGTCAGTATATCTGCAGGTGGTTACTTGGTTTTCTGGGTCTCGGGACGGGATGAATTTACAGGCGGACAACATCACACCAGCTTTAAGTTTACCCAGATCAAAAAAAATCCGGAGTATGTAGTTTTTTCAGACCAGTTTGGGGCCATAATTGATAGTACACAATTATCTGTTACTCAACTGGCACATTCTAATGGGCGTACCACCAATGGTGCAAGTTCATGGAGTGTTTTTACACAACCAACTCCTGGAAATTCAAACAATTCTTCTACTCCATACGAGAGATATACTGAAAACCCTGTAATGAGTGAAGCCGCTGGTTTTTATTCCGCGTCAATCACTTTAACTATATCATCAAATGAAACCAATGCGCAGATACATTATACAACTGATGGATCAGAACCTACCAGCTCTTCACTTGTATATTCAAGTCCATTGGCTATTTCATCTACAACTGTGGTAAAGGCACGCAGTATCAGTAGCGATCCTGATATTTTACCTGGGCTAATAAATTTTAACACTTATTTCATCAATGCTTCCCATCAACTAGTAGTAGTATCAGTGGCAACAGATTCTATTGAATACTTAATTAATGGAGACAAGTCCATATTTCCAATAGGATCATTTGAATATTTTAATGGATACGGTATAAGATCCAGCACAGCTTATGGTGAATTTAACAGCCATGGGCAGGATTCCTGGGTACATGATCAGCGAAGCATTGATTTTATAACCCGCGATGAAATGGGGTACAGTAAAGTTATTAAGGAAAAGCTCTTTGCATTATCAGATCGCAAGAAATTTCAGAGAATAATCATACGTGCTGCTGGAGATGATAATTATCCCGGCATAGATTCCAGTGCCCATTTACGCGATATGTTTGTTCAGACAATAGCACAAAAAGGCAATCTTAATCTGGATGTACGTACAGCTGCGCGATGTGTTATGTATGTTAATGGAGAATATTGGGGTATTTATTCTTTACGGGAAAAAGTGGATGATCCTGATTATATGAAATATTATTACGATCAAAGCAGGCGTTATATTGAATTTATCATGACTTGGGGATGGACCTGGGTGGAATTTGGGGATAGTACTTCGTTGATGCAAACTTGGTATGATCTCTATGATTATATTGTAGATAACGATATGAGCAATCCTGCTAATTATGATTATGTTACTTCTCAATATGATGTAACCAGCCTGACGGATTATATCCTCGTTAATTCATATGTGGTATGTTCTGATTGGTTGAATTATAATGTAGGGTGGTGGCGCGGACGCAATCCTATAGGTGGGCATAAAAAATGGGGGTATATTTTGTGGGATGAAGATGCTACTTTTGGCCATTATTACAACTATACCGGTATTCCTGAACAAACTCCTTATGTAGATCCTTGTTATCCTGAACAACTAGACAATTGGTGGTCAGATCCGGAAGGTCATATTACAATTCTGAAAAATCTAAGAGATAACCCTGACTTTGACCAGTATTATGTTTCCCGATACATAGACTTGATGAATACCACTTTTAGCTGCGATTCAATGCTTGCGCTATTAGATAGTTTGGCTGATCTAATTGATCCCGAAATGCAAACCCATATTAACAAGTGGGGTGGAACATATACCAAATGGAAATCCAATGTGCAATTACTGCGAGATTTTATTATTGAACGATGTGATGTAATTCCTGATGGATTAAATAATTGTTACAATTTAACCGGACCTTACGATCTGGAATTAGCTGTTGAACCGGCTGGGTCTGGTAAAATTGGACTGAATTCACTTACTCTGGATCAGTTTCCCTGGAAAGGATCTTATTATGGTGGTGTGGAAATTAAATTATCCGGTATTGAGTCAGATCAAAACTTTGTGTTCGATCATTGGGTCGTTAAAACACACACAAGTACTCCAGGCGATAGTGTGAAAGATATAACGTTGGATATAACCAGTGAAGACTCTATAGTTGCAGTCTTTAAACAAGTAAGCAATATAGGTGTCCCTGATAAATCTAATAACACAGCAATCACATTCCATCCGAATCCGTTTAATTCGTCTACTATATTAACTATTAGCCAAGAGTTAAAGAATGGGGAGCTGATTTTATATGATCTGCTAGGTAAACAAGTAAGAAAAATTGAATTTAATAACACCACCCAATACCGAGTTAATAGAGCCAGTTTGCCTGCAGGTATCTACCTTTATAAAGTGCTTTCAGAAAACGGATCGTTAAAGGAGACTGGTAAATTAGTAGCACAATAGGTTTACATCCAGCTTTGAGAAATATTGCAAGCATATTAGGGTTGTTACTATTGGTGATAATGACAGAAGCAGGCTTGTGCCAATCAACAAATGTAGATCATTGGGAAACGGCTATATACAATGATGATACCTGGAGATATTTTGTAGGAACCTCGGAACCGCCATCAAACTGGAGAACAGCTTTGTTTGACGATAATTCCTGGTCACAGGGGCAGGGAGGAATAGGGTATGGAGATGGAGATGACAACACAACTATTTCCCAAACTATTTCTCTTTATTTAAGAATAAAATTTTCAATTACAGATACCGGCAAGATCGCCTCTGCTTTGCTTCATGTTGATTATGACGATGCATTTGTAGCCTATTTGAACGATGTTGAAATTGGAAGATATGGTATAGGAACTACAGGAGATTTCCCAACCTATGATCAAACTTCGAATTTATTGCATGAGGCACAAATGTATCAGGGAGGTATTCCAGAAGAATTTGTCTTTGATAAAAGCCTGTTAACGCAAGGTGATAATATACTCGCAATTCAAATTCACAATGAGGATATTAATTCATCGGATATGTCGTCAAACATTTTTTTATCAGTAGGGATAAATGATAATTCTACTACCTACGGTGCAGTTCCGGTGTGGTTTGTTGCGCCTTTTACATCTTCTAATCTGCCTTTAGTGATCATCAATACAAATGGTCAGACAATATTAGATGATCCACGAATAGTGGCTGATATGGGAATCATATACAATGGCATTGGAAATAGAAATAATTTAACTGATACTTCTAATAACTATGATGGGCAGATAAGTATAGAACTAAGAGGATCTTCCTCGCTTGGTTTTCCTAAAACCTCTTTTAGCCTAGAAACCCAGGATTCTTCTGGTAATAACCTGAATGTTTCACTTTTGGGATTACCCAAAGAGAATGATTGGGTATTATATGCACCTTATAGTGATAAAAGCCTCATCAGGAATGTTTTGACTTATAAGCTCGGGAACGACCTGGACTGGTATGCACCCCGAACCGTACTATGCGAGTTGATCCTTAATGGACAATACTGGGGTGTTTATGTATTGACGGAAAAAATAAAACG
>JAESTI010000434.1 GCA_016763665.1 Bacteroidia bacterium
CATTTGTACGGAAAAGTACTGATTTTGTTGTTAATGGAACCTCTAATAATTCATTTGCATCTTATCTATTATCCTTGGTTTTTTGAAAGAGGTGAATTATTAGAGGTTCCGTTATGTCCAAACCTTTGTGCCTTCCGAGCAGTTTTTGCAAATGTCAATTTCTTTTCTCGATTTTAAAACTGCTGAACGGAAACGAGCGTAGTTGCCATTAAACCAAATCTCTTTGAAGTTTCTTTCCTTTAAATCACCCAAGCGATGGGTAGCGTCTTTGTCAAAACAACATGGGACGACTAATCCATCCCATGTGATGACGCACGAATGCCACAATTTCCAGCAATGGTTGAGCATTTGATTTTTGATGGCGTATTTCCCGTTACCGTTTTTTCGGTAGCGAGAATATTTTTCGATGGTAGGGATTAAATCGTTGCCGTTTTCATGATCGTATATCTGTGCTGTTTTGAATTTCACTTCATCAACGCCCAGTTCTTTCCCTAGTTTTTTCACATCTTCAATTTGGTGCTCATTCGGTCTGACAACCAAAAACTGGAAAATCACGTGTGGTGTTTTCGATTTTAATTTCTTCTTCCATTTGATGATGTTTTTTGTGCCTTCAATCACCTTTTCCAGTTCTCCTCCAATGCGGTAGCTCTCGTAGGTTTGCTGCGTGGTGCCGTCAATGGAAATGATGAGGCGGTCGAGGCCGCTTTCAACCGTTTTTTTGGCGTTTTCTTCATTGAGAAAATGGGCATTGGTGGATGTGGCGGTGTAAATGCCTTTACACGAAGCGTAATTCACCATTTCCAAAAATTTCGGATTGATGTATGGCTCACCTTGGAAATAAAAGGTGAGATAAAGCAAATGGTCAGCTAATTGGTCAATAGTAGTTTTGAAGAAGTCTTCTTTCAGGTTGCCTGTTTCTCTTGTGAATTGCCGAAGCCCGCTTGGGCACTCGGGGCAGCGCAGGTTGCAAGCGGTAGTAGGCTCGATGGAAACACTCATAGGCATGCCCCATTGCACAGGCTTTTTGGTCCATTTGGAAACATAGTAGCTGCCCAGCACATTGGCAGCGTTCAAAGTCTTTTTGGGAGTTATTTTAGAGAAAAAATTCAACCCATCTTGCATAATACAAAGCTATGAAAAAAGCAATAAGAGAGACGTTCTCTCTCCTGCCCCGTATCCCGTTGCCCAAACCTTATCCCATGCGGTTTGGGCCCATCATTTTTCTGCTGTTTTTAGAATGGACATCTTCAATCGCCTAAATCAATTCCGTAAACGGCAAAATATGTACAGATTATTGGAAAGTATATGGTGAGTTTGTGCCAGCAGAAAAGCACGTCAAATCTAAAAAGGAAACTTATTAATATTGAAGGTTATTGTAGTTTGTTCAGGCACTTTTTAGCAAGATTTAGAAGAAAGACTAAAAGCAAAGCATATGATGTTTTATCAAACTACTGATGTTTAAATGAAACAACGAATTAGCTATATTAAGTTAACAATACCGTATTTAGTGAGTTTTCTTACAGGTTGAATCGACCTATTTTCAAAGAAGCGGATTTTGCATAAACTCATTGAAAGCATGGTTCACAGAGGTCACTTTGGAGATCAATCAATAATTGTGAACAGTTAGGTAAACATCCCTATAATCTTTTATTAGAGCCTACTCTTAGAAAATTTTTTTAGATGGTATTTTTTTGAGAAGTGTGGGCTCTTCTTCTTCTGTTTTTTTGTTTGACACAGTTTACCCAACTGTCCCTTTAAAACAAATAATCAAAAATCTTACATCTGCATGTTTTTGAATTAGATTGGGTTTTATTCTATCTAAATATGCCGCTAGATTTGTAGTGTAAATTATAACTAAATTTTATATGACAGAAAAATAAAAATGTTTTAATTACAGCAAGGCTGGGATTAAAAAAAGCGCTTTTGTACGCTTAGTTTACAAACAAATAAATTTTAATTTAATCTAAAAAAACCAGAAATTATGAAAAACACAATGAAAATTTTAGCAATCGCAATCGTAGTGCTTGGATTTTCTACAAGCATGTTTGCGCAGGTAACTGCTTCAGCAACCGGAACAGCTACTATTGTAACACCTATTGCTATCGCAAGCACAGTTAACATGAATTTTGGCAATGTGGCTGTTAGTACTTCAGCAGGTACTGTTATTTTAGCCCCAGCAGGTACGAGAACATCAACTGGTGGTATTACACTTCCTGCAACTGGAGGTACAATTACTGCTGCTTCATTTAACATCACAGGAGAAGGTTCTTACACTTATAGTATTACGCTTCCATCTAGTGCTTACACTATTACAAGGACTGGTTTTACTGAAACTATGACCATTAATACTTTTACCAGTTCTCCTTCAGGCACCGGTGCATTAAGTTCTGGTGCTCAAACATTAACTGTTGGTGGCACTTTAAATGTTGGTGGTTCTCAAGTTGCAGGTGCATATACCAATGCAACAGGATTTGATGTTACAGTTAACTACAACTAAAACATTCTTTCCAAAAAAAAGCTGCCTTGTGCAGCTTTTTTTTTAACCAGTTTAACAATATTATCTAACTAAAAAATATAAGCATGCAAAATTTTAAGTTTATTAAAGCCAGAATCAAAAGAAATAAATCAAAGCATTTTTTCTTTGTTTTTTTAGGGTTATTAATCCTTTTTTCAACAGAAGCAATGGCACAAGGCAATTTGCTTATATTTCCTAAAAGAGTTGTTTTTGAAGGTGCTAAAAGATCTCAGACATTCAATTTATGCAATATAGGAAAGGATACAGCAAGATATAATATTTCATATATAAATATACGAATGAAGGAAGATGGCGGTTTTGAAAAGATAACTGAACCTGACTCAGGTCAGTTTTTCGCAGACCCATACCTTCGCTTTTTCCCTCGCAGAGTAGTTTTAGCCCCAAAAGAATCGCAAGTTGTAAAAGTTCAACTAACAAAAACAATCGAGCTCATAACAGGCGAATACCGCTCACACTTATATTTTAGAGCTATACCAGCAATTAAGCCTTTAGGAGAAAAAGAAATTCAAACAGATACTACTTCAATCTCTGTACATATAATCCCGGTCTTTGGCATTAGCCTCGCCAATATTATTCGCAGAGGAGAATCTACAACGAAGCTTAGTATTTCAAATTTATCGTTTGAAAAATTTAATAATACCAGTCCAATTATTAATATGGAGTTTAATCGCACAGGAAACATGTCGGTTTACAGTGATATTGTTGTAAACTATATATCACCAAAGGGCAAAAAAACTGAGGTTGGCAAAATACAAGGATTCGCTGTTTATGCACCCGGAGTATTAAGGAAATGCAGGATCGAACTCAAAAAACTTGAAAGTATTGATTACAGTGAAGGGAAATTGAATGTAATATGTTCAATTCGGTCAAATTCTAAAAACATAAAACGTACTGAAGCAGAATTGATATTACAATAAAATTTAATTTATAGCAGGAATGTTTTACCGAACTCAAAATTAAAATCTATGAATATGGTAAAGTTCTCATTATTGATTTTATTGATTTTAATGTTTGAAATGGTTTCGTCTCAACCAATTGAAATTACTAATACTCAAGATTTAGCTCTTGGAACTTTTTCCCAATTTGATGATGTGGGAGGCACAGTAACAGTCTCAAACACAGGAAGTCGCTCATCCACCGGGAACGTAACGCTTATAGGTTCAACATTTTCTTATGCTGCATTTACAATTACAACTGATTCCACCGATCAATTTTCTCTACAAATTGATAAGCCTGCTATTAGTCTTTCGGGTAGTAATGGAGGTTCAATGTCACTTCAGATTGGCACTGCTAACCCGGAATTTCCATCTGTTATATTTGGATCGCCAGCTACAGTATATATAGGAGGAACACTTACTGTTGGGACAAGTTCAGCTAACCCTTCCGGTGCTTATAGTGGAAATATCTTACTAACCTTTGACTTTCATTATGAGTAATCATGTACAGCGAAAAAAAAGGAATTATTATTAAAAGCCATCATCGCTTTTACCCTCTTTCCCCCTGGAGGTTTGCAATGAGTATTTTGTTTTTGTTGTTTTTTATTCCAACTAATTCTTTTGCCGATGATACTAACCCTGATTACGATGAAGTATTGGTATTTCTCAATGTAAATCAGATAGGTAATTGTGAAATACCAACAGTAATCCGTGATAAAGAAATATATCTACCCATAATTGATATTTTCAGATTTTTAGAAATTAAATTTATTCCGACTGATGGATTGGATTCGATAAGTGGGTTTTTTATACATCAAAAAAACGGCTACCTTATAGATAGAATAAACAACCGTATTATTTATCAAGAAAAAATCTATGACCTCAATGCAGGAGATTTATTTCGCACAGAAACGAATTTATATCTTAAATCAGATTATTTCGGGCAGATTTTCGGTTTAGAATGCACATTCAACTTCCGAAGTTTATCAGTATCAATAAAATCAAAACTAGAACTTCCTTTAATGCGCAAGATGCGATTGGAACAAATGCGTTTAAACATTAACCGATTAAAAGGAAGTATAAAGGCGGATACAATCATTAGAAGAAGCCGTCCCTTTTTTCATTTTGGAATAGCAGATTGGTCAATTACCACAAATCAACAAGTTAAAGGCCGTAGCAACACCTGGTTCAACCTTGCTCTTGGTGCGATGTTGGCTGGTGGTGAATTTAAAGGTATTGTTAACTATAAGGATAACCAACCATTTTTAGAAAAGAATCAATATTATCTCTGGCGATATGTAAATAACGATCAAAAAGCAATGCGACAGGTAATGATTGGTAAAATTGGAGCCCAGTCCATATCAACCATTAACGATCCTATTGTAGGAGTGCAGGTTACCAATTCATCTACTATTGTTAGAAAACATTTTGGTACTCATACACTGAGTAATTATACAGAACCGAATTGGACAGTTGAACTATATGTAAATAATGTTTTAGTCGATTATGTAAAGGCTGACGCATCAGGATTCTTCACTTTTGATGTGCCTCTTATTTATGGGAATACCGATATTATGCTCCGTTATTATGGACCATGGGGGGAAGAAAAAAGCACGGAAGAAAATTTCAGAATACCACATAAATTTTTACCTCACAAAGAATTTGTATATACCCTAAGCTCTGGGATTGTTGAAGACGGTAATGGTAGTTTTTTTTCACAGGGAAGAGTAAATTATGGATTGTCCCAACGAATTTCAGTGGGTGGAGGAGTAGAGTACCTTTCGTCAATTTCAAAAGATAAATACATGCCCTTTTTAAATACTTCAATAAGATTAGGGTCTAACCTGCTTTTTACTGAAGAATATACCTACGGGGTTAGAAATAAAGGTATGTTAAGTTATAATTTGCCTCGCAGTGGTAAGGTTGAACTCCATTACGCCAAATATAACGAGGCTCAAGAGGCAATTATTCACAATTATAATGAAGAACTCAAAGCGATGATTTCGAATTCATTTAAAATGCGGCAAATTTCAGTTTTTTCGCGACTCACTATTAATAACTACAGGCTCCACTCAACAAAGTACTTTAATACCGAATTTATCTTGTCAGGCTCGGCTAAAAGAGTCAGTGTGAACTTAACAACTGTTGCATATTATATAAAAAAAACAAATGAGGGCCTAAGGGAGCAACCCATCAGGCCCTATGTTTACAACAATTTGTCATTATCATTAATGTTTCCGAAGGGTGTTATTTTCAGGCCTCAGATAGGCTATGAATATGAAAATAATAAAATCTTATCTATACAAGTTGGTTTGAGAAAACATATTATTAAACATGGGTCCATCAATATAGGATATGAATTCACCCCAAGTACTAATCTAACCTATTGGAATATTGAATTTAGATACGATTTCTCATTTGCTCACATAGGATCCTCAGTAAATTATAGTAAAAACAGAACTGTATTCTTTCAGTCTGCAAATGGAAGTTTGATTTACGAGCCAAAAACAAAATTTATTGATTTTAATAGAAATAATAATATGGGAAAAGCAGGAATTATCTTTTCACCATTTCTTGATATGAATGATAATGGCAAAAAAGATAATAATGAACCCAAAGTTAGTGGAGTCAATATTCGAGTCAATGGAGGAGGTATAAAAAAGAATAGACAGGATACTACAATTGTTATTTTAGGTTTGGAACCCTATATAAACTATTTTGTTGAACTTAATGCAAATGGCTTTGAATACATTGCTTGGAAAATTAAAAAACTAAACTTAAGTATTGCTATTAATCCTAACCAGTTAAAATTAGTTGAAATTCCAGTTGCAGTTGTTGGTGAAGTTGCAGGAATGGTTTACATTAAAGACAAAAACGAACAAAATGGCATAGGTCGTATTAAGGTTTGTTTTTATAATAACGATTCTGTTTTTGCATGTACGCATTCTGAAATGGATGGCTATTTTAGCTTTCTAGGCCTGTCTCCAGGTTCTTATACAGCAAGTATAGACACTACGCAATTGCGCGATTTGCAAATGTCAGCCACTCCAACATCTTTATTTTTTGACATTCATAGCAGCAGAGAAGGAGATGTTGTGGATGATTTAAAATTTGTGCTCCGCAAAAAATGAATAATAACAACTAAAAGGCAAAAAACAAATTAGAGGCGTCCTCTCTCATACCCTGTGTCCCGTTGCTCGAATCTTTTTACTTTTATCCCATGCGGTTTGGGCTCATCATTTTTCTGCTGTTTTTAGAATGGACATCTTCAATCGCCCAAATTAATTCTGTAAACGGCAAAGTGGTTGATTCGCAAACTAATTACCCCCTCGCCTTTGTCAACATTACGGCCAATGAGCAAAAAGCAGGCACAGCCACCGACATTGATGGGAAATTTTTGTTGCAGTCACCAGAGTCCATTAAGCAACTCACATTTAGTTATGTGGGGTACGAGAAACTGAAAATCAATCCTGAAAACAAAAAAAACCTGCTTGTTAAACTAAAAAAAACCAATTATGAACTGCCAGAACTGGTTGTGCTTCCGGGTGAAAACCCTGCTCACCGCATCATCAAAAAAGTAACTGAAAACCGCGACATCAACA
>JAESTI010000101.1 GCA_016763665.1 Bacteroidia bacterium
AATGCTTCCAATCCCGACCTTTATTTTGATGTATTGAGTAATGATATAGCTCCGGGAACTACCGTGGAAATTGCAATTGTCGTTGGTCGCGATACAAGTACTGCAATTTACGGAATTGGTTTTGAGATAGATATTGATAGAAACTTGGTATCTTCCAATAGCCTAAATCTTGAATTCACAAATGGAATAATGACAAAGGATACAAGTTATGTTTCGATCGTTGTAGGTAGAGATACAAGTACCGGTAAAATGATTGCAGCAATTACCAGGACAGATTCTGTGAACATATTTGATTTTGGAACTTTGGCTAAATTAACTTTTACAATAGATTCCAATGCAACTCCGGGTGAGGAACTTGGTTTGCAGATCACCAATTCCGGGGGAACTGTCATTAATGGGGATACCACAGATTATTTTCATCCTCCCGGTAAAGCCGATACAAACCTTACAATTGGTGAACCCAAAGGATTACCGGAGACTTTTAACTATTCCAGTTTCAAACTATATCCAAATCCTACCGATAGATCGGTATCTTTTGATATTCCAAATGACATGCTAGGCCCCAGGTATGAGTTTTTGAATAACATAGGTCAGGTTGTACTTTCGGGTAATCTAACTACTAAAAATTTAGATGTAAGTCAGTTACATCAGGGCTTATACCATGTTAGAGTATATTCAAGTAAAAGAGTTTATTATCAGGAGTTGGAGATACTTAGGTAAATCATACTACAATCCTTTACAAAAGAATCTTTGACTCATAAATTAACTGGAGGTCCTGTATTAAAAGGTTCGATATTATTCCCTTTCTGGACAAAAGCAGACTTGGTAATTAATTTTTGCCTTTGTCCGTTTTTTTATTTCAAATATAGAATGTGATACTGGAATTGAAACAGAGAATTGGGAAGACAAACCAGGGCTGAAGACTACAAACAGTTACGCAAAAAAAAATTTGAAGTTATAGGATTTTATATTCTAAATTCTGTATTTTTCCGTATTATTTCCTCATTGCCACTGTTGTAAATACTGATGAAAAGCAAAATATTTCTTTTTATTTTTTGTGCTACAGGCCCGTTATTCCTTTATGCACAAAATGGTACTCATTTAGGCTTAAAAGGATTGGCCGGAGTTACGTATCTGTACAATGAAAATACATTCAATGGCAAAACGGTTAGATCAGATGTAACTCTTGGTAATTTCATGGGTATTACCGTTGGCCAACAGTATAGAGAAAGAACAGGTATCATGGCTGATGTAATGTATACATCTCATAATCAAAATTATGCAAATAATAAACCTGGCATTAATGAAAATTGGAGTAAAAAAATTAAATATGTTGAATCAGGTATTTATATTCGTAAATCAAGTTCAGAAAAAAGAAACTTTGCTTCAATATTCTTCATTGATTTAGGTCCAAAGTTTTCATATTTAGTGCATGCAACGGATACTTGGACAGATACAAATTCTGTAAGTACAAGTTCCATTTCAACAAACTCATATAATAAATTTAATATTTCTTTTACTACTTATGTTGGTTCAAATTGGTATCTCTCTGATAAGTTGAGACTTACATCAGGAGTAAATGTATCTTATGGATTTCTGGATATAACCAAAGAGGGATCAAGTAACAATCTTGATCGTTTTAACAACCCCTACAAACCGACCAACTCGTTTTCAATGGGTATTTCTCTTGGATTAATATATGTAATCGAAACAAAAAGGGTATATTATAGTTATACTGATAACCATTGAACACAAGCCATCCCTAACTACTTTTTCAATTAAAATTCCCTTTCTGTGCGATCAGGAATACAGGTTATTATGCTCAATCACGCTAATTCTATCTCCAATTTTAAGTTTTTTTTAAAGAGGTAAAAACCGTATCTTTACAGATTAAATTTATCTTTTTATTTTATTAGAAATGAAAAAGTTTTTAGCCATTTTAGTAGTAGTTGGATTTATTGCAACCATTGCTCCATCTTGTCAGCACGTTAAATCTGCTTGTGGGATGAATAAAAAATCTCACAAAAAGATTGGCAAGTCGGTAAAAGGTATGGGTGGCAGTATGACGAGAACTCCCATACCAACTCCATCGCCTTAATAATTTTATCGCCAAAGTTATTTGTACAGCATTTTGCGGATATCCTTTTTGGGATCTTATCGTTTTTAAAAGTCTATTAGTTTCCAGCAATTCTTATGAATTCCCAAAAATCAATTTCAACATACCTCATCTTTAAATTAATATTTAGATTACTGATATCATCTGAGAATGAATTAATCTGATGATGTAACCTATAATTTGCTGGCATATCCCTATTGGGCACTAATTCACCACAGATTTCATTGAAAGCCCTATAAACTACCTTGTAGCTTTCAGGATAATAACGCTGTCCATCTTTGTCAGCGCTTTAATCTTTTATGGAAGAATATCTCATAATTGATTTTTTTGGAGATTGTAAGGTTTAGGGAATTAATTATTTTTTATATCTTCGGAAAGGTTCGATATTCAACCTTTTGGGTACATTATATATTAACAATAAATACCATGAGTGACAAAAATGTATTTGGTGAAGTACTTATAACATGCAGTTCTGAACCATTAACTGGTTATTTCAGAGATGGATGTTGTAAAACAGATGAATCAGATTTGGGAGTTCACACCGTTTGCATTGTTGCAACAGAAGAGTTTTTGGAGTTTTCTAAGGCAGCAGGTAATGATCTATCAACACCTCGACCAGAATACTCCTTCCCGGGAGTAAAACCAGGAGATCATTGGTGTTTATGTGCTGCGCGTTTTAAAGAAGCCTATGATAATAATTGTGCTCCAAAAGTAGTTCTTGAAGCCACTAATGAAAAAACCCTTGACATCGTTGATATGGATAGTTTAGTTGAACATGCTTATCATTCAGCGTAAAAAACGATTCATTTTTAATTTTACATTCCAGGAAAGGCATCAACATATTTGATTTTGATATCAGGGAATGCATCCACTATCTTGACTTTTAAATCTGGAAACGAATTTACAATTTGCCATTCCCCACAGTCGTCTGGAAATGCACTGACTATCTTTACTTTTAAGTCAGGAAATGATGCTACGACCTGAACTTTAATGTCAGGAAAACTCTCAACAAATTGTATTCTTCCATATAATTTGTATCCATTGAAAGTACAATGACAATACTTATCTACAGTTGAAATTGAATTGTTCAAATCCTGGGAATGCCAACTAGAACATACAATCATCATGAAGAAAAGAACTGAGGTTTTGATATAGTTCATCAGGTGTTTATATAGTGTCCTTGATTTAACTCATTATAGTTCAAGAATTGTACCGTTATTTGCAAGTCAAAACAAACAGAACCCTGCTATTTATCTATAATAAACCTTATGGATTGGGAAAGATTATTTGTAGTAAATCTGAGATAGTAAATACCGGAAGTGAGATTTAAGTTGTAACTCTTAAGATATTTTTTACTTGATAATTTTATTTGCTCATCATAAACCAACCTTCCATTTATATCTATTAATTCAAAAGAAAGGGTCGATAACTTTTCGTTATTAAATGAGATCAGGAAATTACCATTGTTTGGATTAGGGGTAATATTTATGTTCATATCTCTGAAGGAATTTATATTACTTACAAAAGTAGTATCACCTCCCCCACCGGTATTTGACGTATCTGTATTTGTTGTATCTACAATTTCTGTTAATCCAACCGACCACAAACCTCTACCAAATGTTGCAGCGTATAATTTTTGAGTGGCATTATGAATTTCCAACTCACTAACAATTACATTAGGTAAACCATCACTATATAATTGCCAGATATTTTGCAAACTATCATTTGTATAATATACGCCAATGTCAGTTCCAATATAGACCGTATTGAATTTTGACAATTCATGATGAACAATGCAATTAACAGGTAGGTTAGGAAGATTATTAGTGATGTTAGTCCAATTATTGCCTCCATCTAAGGTTTTGAAAACTTTTATACTGTCTTCGAAGCCACTGCATGTAACCCAAACTATATTCTCATCAGTATCATCAACTGCGATATAGGTAAAGTACAAAGAGTCCGGCAATCCGGTAGTAATATCTGTCCATGTACTTCCTGAATTTTCAGATTTCCACATAGCCCCAGGTTCATCATAAGAATGATAAACCCTTTTTGTAAGATATATAAAGCCGGTATCAGCAGAAGGTACTACCAAAGAAGTTATGAGGTTGGGATATCCAAAAGTAGGAACGGTGTTAAAATTTGAAATTTTAGACCAATTCCAACCTGCATCTGATGACCTATATACATTTCCAAAACCTGCGTAGATTGTTTCTGGATTGGTCGG
>JAESTI010000102.1 GCA_016763665.1 Bacteroidia bacterium
AAGAAAGTAAACAGATGTATTTTGGGCATCTTGTCCGATCTCAATGCTTCCACTTCCTTGCATTACAGTCAAGTATTCACCACCGGCAATTACTTTCAAAACCTGACATTTAAAAGGTAACGCCACCCTTCTTCCTATATAAAAGCCATGCTTCTTTTGATCTAATGCTTCCTTTACTAATAATGCCATTTTTTCAATTTTTACTTTCTTATAATATTTATTTCACCGTTCACCCACAACTTAATTATCGCAGACGGTAAAGTTGTCTTATTCTCAAGGTCAGGCAAATTTACTATATAATCAACTTCATTCAAAATAGACTCAGAAATATCATTGTAACTATTTGGGGATTGTTCGGAACTAATATTCGCTGAAGTAGAAACAATTGGCTTTTTGAATTTTTGGATCAATAACTTACAAAATGAATCCTTTACAATACGTATTCCTACACTTTGATCATCAGCAATCACATTATAAGCAAGTCCTTGTGCATCAGGATAAATGATAGTGAGAGGTTTTTCAGCAAAATCAACTAAGTCCCACGCTGTTTCCGGTACTAATTTTACATAATTATTTAATTTATAGGATTCATCCAAAAGCACAATATAGCTCTTCGAATCACTTCTTTTTTTGATTTTATTGATCTTTTCTACGGCTTTTTCATTGGTAGCATCGCAACCTATCCCCCATACGGTGTCAGTGGGATATAAAATAACATTTCCGTCATTTAAGTAATTAATACAATTTTCTATTTCGCTATGAAATTCACTCATAGTTTATATATAAAACCAATATGTTAACATTTATTAACTTGCGATAATAAAACTAATTTCATAGATTTGCGTATAAGTTATTGTAATTTTTTACATACTTATACAATAAACGATTATAACTGTCGTTATAAAAACAATAATCATTACCACATAAACATTAAGGAGGATAGCCTATAAGTCAAAGTTCTACGCTAATTAATTGATTTCTAACTATTTAAATTAGGAGGACCTAATCATGGCTTTACAGCAATTGATTAGCGATGAAGAACTTGTTAAAGGCTATATTAACGGTAATGAAGCTTATCTAGAGCAACTTCTCGCTAAGTACAAATCGAAAATTTTTTCTTCAATTTATTATCTATGTAAGGATAGATGCCTTGCAGAAGATATTTTTCAAGACACCTTTATGAAGGTGATCAAAACATTAAAAAGTGGTAATTACAATGAAGAAGGTAAATTTCTTCCATGGGTAATGAGAATTGGCCATAATTTAGTAATAGATCACTTTAGAAAAGCTAAACGTACGCCTACTATTACTACATCCGAAGGCTTTGACATTTTTGATGTTATTGGTATGCAAGATGAAGGCATCGAGTCAAAAATGCTTAAAAAACAAAGTAAAACCGATCTCAGAGCACTAGTACGTGAACTACCTCAAGAACAAAAGGAAGTAGTTGTATTAAGACATTTTGCAAATCTTAGCTTTAAAGAAATCGCAGATATCACGAATGTTAGCATTAATACTGCTTTAGGAAGAATGAGATATGCCTTGAATAATCTTCGAAAGATGATCGATGAAAGGAAATTGGTAATGCATGTTTAATTATTCATAGTATCAAGCCAATTTAATTGTAAAACATTTTGATAAAAATTGTTTCATTGTTCTATTGTTGAAATGATTGAATTGTATTGTAACATAAAACAATAGAGCAATAGAACAATGATGCTAAATTAAAACTTAAACATCTATACTATAATTACCTTGCTAATAGGGAAAAAATATTTTCCCTATTAGCATAATAATCTATTTTTTCCTCCGTTATAAGGGTGTTCAATCAATTATTAATTAAAAATGAGCAGCCTATGCTAAAATCCTCTACTCAAGAAAACTTAATTAAATTTATTTACAACGAAACAACAACTGCTGAAACTCAATCCATTTTCAGTAAAATTGAAAAAGACGAGGAAATATTCGAAGAATATGAACAGCTCGTTAGATTAAAAAATTCTTTAGACAAATTGTTTGTTCAGCCAAGCAAAACTTCGTTAGAAATCATATTAGAAAAATCTAGAGAATTATCAGTAGCACCCGTTTGTTGATAAAAAGATACATTAAGTTGATAATCGCAGCATAGAAATTTATGCTGCGATTTTTTTATTCCCTACTTTTGATATCGTTTAATTTTTCATTATGACAAGACAAGAACGTTATCAGAAGTTTGTAGCATATTTTGAAAAAAATCTGCCTGACGCTGAAACTGAACTTCATTACACCAATCCTTACGAACTTCTAATAGCGGTAATTTTATCTGCACAGTGCACAGATAAACGGGTCAATATAGTTACTCCACAGTTATTTTCTCGATTTTCAACCCCGGAAGAATTAGCATACAGTGAACCTGAAGAAGTTTATCCCTTTATCAAGAGCATTAGTTATCCCAACAATAAATCCAAGCATCTTGTAGGGATGTCCAAAATGCTAGTTGAAGATTTCGATAGCAAAGTTCCAAGTGATGTTAAAGAGCTACAAAAGCTTCCAGGCGTTGGGCGCAAAACTGCTAATGTAATAGCATCAGTTGTTTACAATAAACCTACAATGGCAGTAGACACCCATGTATTTCGTGTTTCAGCAAGAATTGGGCTAACCATGAGGGCTAAAACTGTTTTGCAAACAGAAAACCAACTTATCAAAAACTTACCAAAAGATAAGATCCACATTGCCCATCACTGGTTAATTCTTCATGGAAGATATACCTGTATGGCAAGAACTCCCAGATGTTCAATTTGCGGAATAACTTCTTTTTGTAAATATTTTGAAAAGAACAAAACTCTCATTCAATGAAAATAATCGCAATAGGCGGAGGTGGTCTTCATGATCCGAAATGTGCCATAGAAATACAAACTATCAAACTGACTGGAAAAAAGAAGCCTCACGTACTATTTATTCCAACAGCAAGTTCAGATGATGTAGATTACGTTAAAGCCTTTCAAAAAGTTTACCAGAAAAAATTGAAATGTTCAATTGATATTCTACTCTTATTAAAAGACCGACCAACAATCAATGAGATCAGAAAAATAATCAATGCTGCTGACATAATTTTTGTAGGTGGTGGTAATACCTTGATGATGATGAAGCTCTGGCAACACCTTGGAGTTGATAAAATGTTGTTAAAAGCATGCAAGAATGAAACTGTCTTAACAGGTTCAAGTGCTGGAGCATTGTGTTGGTTTAACTATGGTCACAGTGATTCCTGGTTTTATTACAA
>JAESTI010000103.1 GCA_016763665.1 Bacteroidia bacterium
CAAAATCCCATAGCCAGGTGTTTGGAACATATATAGTCTGATCTACAAAGGAAATTACACCGTCACAAGTAAATTGGGATAGAGAAATGAAAGCTGAAACTGGTGGCACATCTACTTCTTTAACAAAAATGCTATCTATATACACTGCATTGCCAACATCATTCCCGCCATTATTATATGAATATTTACAATTAGCCTCAAATGCTATTTCCAATTGACTTCCAGTGTAGGAAGAAATATCCAACACTGCTTTGGTCCAATTGCTGGTGCCACCTGCAGGTTGATAAATATCACCAATCTGGTCCCCATTAACAGTAACTCTGAAGTTGGTGTAGAAATCCTGATACTGATGTATCAACTTATAATCAAAAATCAGGAGCAGTGTAGACATACTTGTATCATTAGTACAAATTGTAGCACTTGAAAAATGATCTGGATTGACCAGGAATTCCTTGCCTGCCGCCGGGTTAACCCATCCTGAAGCAGAATTTCCATCTAGGACAATTGCGGGTGTATTGCTTGCTCCTATATTACTTACAACATCAACATTTGACTCATTACCGGTAATAATAATAAAATCGTTTGTAGTAGAATCAACATCAAAACTCTGAAAATAAGGCAAAGAACCCGCACCTACAACGTTAATATAATTTACTATTGTTGTTGTATCCGCACCATACTTGTTAGAAACGATAAACGTAATATTATAAGACCCCACTCCACTGTATTGATGCGTTGGGTTTTGCGATGTATCTGTTTGCCCATCTCCAAAGTCCCATAGCCAATTTGTTGGAGATGGTATAGAATTATCTGTAAAAGTTACGAGTCCATCACAAGAAGAAACATTATCAGCAACAAATGAAGCATACGGTGGAGAAGCTGCATCAACACAGTTCCATTCCATAACAAAACCTGCACCTGTTACAACTCCATCGCTTGTATGTCTTAAAGTAACATATGGTCCTGTAGAAGTCCATCTGCCACCTTCAGGCAAACTTGTCCCATCATATTGTCCTACCAAAGTACTTGAAGTATCTGGCCCATCATAGATATAGATATAATCAAATCCTGCTTCAAAATCAAAAGACTGGAATGTAATAACAACATTCGTAATAGTTGTCCCAGCCGGTGCTATGGTAATTATAACATCTGAATTATTTAAATAATCCCCATCTCCCCCATTATCCAAAAGCAACCCGTTACAATCAGTAAACGTGGTATCACCCGTGGCAGGCATAAAAAATGAATCACATTTAAAAGAGCCTATCTCAACAGTAATATAATCCTTGATGATAGTGGTATCATTACCAAAAAAACTGGAAACTGTTAACCCAACCGTATATACACTGTCTTTGGTATAGGTGTGAGTTGGATTTTGAGCAGTGTCCGTAACTCCATCCCCGAAATCCCATAACCAGCTTGTTGGATTAAAAGATGAAGCATCTTGAAAATTCACAATACCATCACAACTAAAAACCACATTAGAACTGATTCCTGCTACGGGAGGGTCATCTATTTCTTTGATCAAAATGTTATCAATATATACTCCATTTCCTATATCTGAACCCCCATTAGCATGGTTATATTTACAATTAGTTTCAAAAGCCACTTCAACACGCCCACCTGAATAAGCAGATAAATCAAGTATTTCAGTATTCCAACCTGTAGTAGTGCCCGCAGTTTGATAAATATTTCCGAATTGAATACCATTTACCATTACTCTAAAATTGGTATAGTAATCTTGAAATTGATACAATAGCTTATAATCAAAAATCAATGCAAGTGATGTTGCAGATGTTGCATCAATACATAAAGTTGCACTGGCAAAGTGGTCAGGATTCGTAGTAAATTCATCTCCTGCTACAGGGTTTGTCCATGAAATATTACTATTACCTGCCAAGATCAAACCAAATGAACTGCTGTTAGCTGCGGTATCTGATATCATCACATTTGATTGCAAGTTAGAGACTACTACAAAATCATTAATAGTAGTTCCGCCAATTTCAAAATCTTGAAGATACTCTAACAACTGAGATGACATCACGTTGATGTAATCTACTTTTTGTAAAGTATCATTACCGTTTATATTGGTAGTAGTAAGCGTAATTGTGTATAATCCAGCTGAGGAATAAGTATATGTTGGATTCTGTGTAGTATCAGTAGTTCCATCTCCAAAATCCCATAGCCAAGAAGTTGGACTAAACAATGAGTTATCAGCAAATGAAACGACTCCTTCACAAGTATTCGTTACATCTGCAGTAAATGATGTTATAGGCGCATTGTCTACTTTTTTGATCAAAACATTATCGATATAAACAGCGTTTCCGATGTCCAATCCGTTATTGTCATAATTATATTTGCAATTTGCTTCAAATGCTATTTCCACCAATCCTCCTGCAAATGAGGTAAGGTCAAGGGTCTTATTTTTCCAGGCAGTAGTGGCTCCAAATGGTTGAAATAAACTATCAATTTGAATTCCATTTACAGTTATCCTGAAATTGGTATAAAAATTCTGGTATTGATACACCAACTTATAATCAAAGTTCAACATTAATGTGCTTAAAGCAGAAGCATCTACACATACTTTAGCACTGGAAAAATGATCAGGGTTTGAAGTAAACTCATCACCCACAGCAGGATTGATCCACGCGGTAGCAGAATTACCGGCCAGGATCAAACCAAAAGAACTACTATTTGCAGCAGTATCGTTCACCAATACATTTGACTCGGAATTGGTTGTTGGAACAAAATCATCTAAACTGCTGGTTCCTAACTCGAAATTCTGATTAAACGCTAAAGGTTGAGCATCAAGTATTTCAATTAATTTGGTTTGAATAAGCGTATCGTTACCATTTGCATTGGTTGCTATTAAAGTAACATCATAGGTTCCTCTAACGGTATAAGTATGTATAGGATTCTGGTCAGAACTTGCATTCCCGTCTCCGAAATCCCATAACCATGAAGTTGGAGAAAATAATGAGTTATCCGTAAAGGTTACATCCCCCTCACAGATAGACGCTTTACTAAGGTCTGCTGAAAAAGCTGTTGTAGGAGGATCTTTTAATTCCATTAATTGAATGTTGTCAATATATACTCCATTTCCGATGCCGACACCCCCGTTGTTGTGTACATACTTACAACTTGTTTCAAAAGCAATTTCTACAGTACCACCCACATATGCAGATAAGTCTACCATCTCCATAGCCCAATTCGTTGTTGCTCCGGAAGTTTGATAAGTACTGGTTGCAGGAACTCCATTCACAGTGATTCTAAAGTTAGTGTAATAGTCCTGATATTGAAATATCATCTTGTAATCAAAAACCAACGCTAATGAGGAAGCACTTGAAGCATCAAAACAAAGTGTTGCACTGGCATTATGAGTGGGGTTGGTTGTAAATTCAGCTCCAGCAACAGGGTTGGCCCATGATGCAGATGAATTTCCACATAATATCAAACCAAAACTACTGGTATTAGCACCATCTGCAAATACAAACGCAAATGATTCCGAATTATCTACTAAAACAAAATTCCCCTCTGTTCCCGATTCAAAATCTTCTGAATAGTCAATAGTGTCGGGAGTAATTTTTTCAATATAATTAGATTGAGTCGAAGTATCGCTGCCATTAGTATTGGTGCAAATTAAAACAACAGTATATGTTCCGGGACTGCTATAAGTATTGGAAGGGTTTTGCGTACTATCTGTATTTCCATCTCCAAAATCCCATAACCAGCTTGTAGGATCATTACCGGAAAGATCGGTAAAAGCAATAACCCCATCACAAGTTTTTTGTATATCTGAAATAAAGGAAGCAATAGGTGGATCAGAAGGAGAAGAAATAATAATATCATAATCTTCAGTTTCGCCCCAATTGTGTAAACTACAATAATCGGTATCCACGGGAACAATATCGTATACACTTCTTACCCGCATCCTAGTTAAACCAGTTGGAGCAGAAACAGGAATAGTAAAAGAATCAGTTATAAGAGCAACTGTAGCCACTGTTGAAGCCCATACAAATTCACTGGTATCATCGAAAGTGCTATCTTGATTATAATCGATCCATATACCAAAACCCTGGAGAAAGCTTCCTGACTGAACCGTAAAAGTATAAGTATTACCTTGCTTTAGGGCAGTTGACATACCGGTGTTTTGATAATTATCAACTTGGCCGTTACAACCAGAGCTTGTATTGTTTATTGAAGCTATTGTGAAGCTATTGATAATATCATCAGAAGTACAAGAATTAACGTATGTCGGGGTACAATATTGAGCAGTTGCAACCCAACTGTTCAATAAAATAATACAGAAAAGTATTATAAGGCAATTAGTCTTTTTCATTTTGGGTAAAAGAATCAAGGTCTCTATCATTCATTACATTCAACACTTAAGAATGTACCCAATCAACCCTTTTTCTTTAAAATAAATCAAATACGCATTCAAAGATCGCAATTAAAAAGGTGGTTTAAATCCCTGAATACCATGATTTAAATAATAAAAATACAACAATTGGCAGAGAAAACAACCCTGCATTTTAAAATCAAAATTCAATTTTATCTGTAACCGATTTCAAGCCAATTATTCTTAATATACTAAATTTCAATGATTTATCCAAATTTCAATCCGATTTATAGCTAAAAACTTCATTCATCATAGTGCACATGGCTGTAATCACTTTGTGAGACGAAAGAATAGAGTACAACAAAGGTATTATTCAAAATATTGAAACGGAAATAAAACTACATATAAAACAATTTTAAAACAAAATGTTATATTTACAACATATTCAAACAATTTACCAATGAAGACAATATCGGAAGCCGTTGAAGAAACTATCAAACAATCTCCATTCATGGAAGATTTTCTAATAGATGGGATCATCAACTTGACTGCACTGGCGAGGAAGATCAAGCCTGAAATTGAAATGCATTTAGGCAAGGAGGTTCAACAAGGGGCTATGGTAATGGCACTAAAGAGGTTTAATCCACAGCTTAATATTAGCACAAAAAAGAAGATCAATAAGTTTATGTCCAATTTAGGGGCAATAACAGTAAGATCTAATCTGAATGATTACGCTTTTACTAATTCAGCGTCACTTGCAAAAAACCAAACGACTTTGCTATCCAAAATTTCCGATAATAAAGAGGTTTTTTATGCATTATCAATGGGTACACATGAAACCACAATAGTAATAAGCGCCTCGCAAAGTGATTTGGTAAATGAACTGTTTAAGAAAGAGACACGATTGTCAATTAAGCAAAATTTATCTTCCATTTCCATAAAGTTACCAACTCAACTATACGACACTCCTGGTGTATATTTTTACATGTTGCAGAAAATTGCCTGGGCGGGAATCAATGTAATTGATGTCATTTCCACCATTTATGAATTTACAATTATTGTTGAAGACGTGGATGTCGGCAACACATTCAATATTTTGAATGATCTAAAAAAACTTGGTATTTAAAGCTTAATTTAAGTCATCTAATTTAGCCGTTAACCAATTAATATCTGCCACTTGTTTGTTGCTTTCAACCTCATTTTTAAGGACAATTATTTTTTTCGTATCATTTCCGTTAAGTTTTATTTGCATCGCTTTCTTCACATATTTGATCAAATTCAAATAAACCGTCTTTTGATAATCCGAAATTAACTTGTTCCTTCTTAAATACGTTCGAAAAGAATCGATCAGTGAGTACAAGCCTTCAACTTCCTCTAGTTCATAATAAATTTTTAACAACTTTGATTTTGAGTCCAAAGAATAATATACATCAGTAAAATCAACTTCCTGAAATAATTTTAATGCTTTTGTGTATTCTTTTTGATGAAAATGTAAGCAGGCCAAATTATAAGTAAATGCATTTTTCCGGAATTCAACGGCTATCTTCTTTTCATAATCATGAATGAACTTTTTGGTCCACTCAATTTCCTCTACCCGCAACCCAACGGTAACGATGTTCTTGTAATCCCAAGGTGAAATATTTTTCTCTTCAAGAATTATTTCCTTGTCAAGTAA
>JAESTI010000104.1 GCA_016763665.1 Bacteroidia bacterium
AAGGAGCTTGAATCGCAATTGGATGTTGAGAATAAGAACATATTAAAGGATTGGAAGAACACAGTTCACAAGTACAAAGAGAAGGTATTTAAGTTCAAAGTTCGTGATAAAGAGATAAGCATTGATACCTATACAGAGTCTTTATCCCATACCCATATACCGAAAGTATCACTTCCAAAATATAAGGCTTGGGGCGACATTTTAAAATGGAATTTATTGGAGAATGTTCCCGGGAAGTTTCCTTATACTGCAGGAGTTTTCCCATTCAAGAGAGAAGGTGAAGATCCTACAAGAATGTTTGCCGGAGAGGGTGGACCGGAAAGAACAAACAGGCGTTTTCATTATGTAAGTATAGACATGCCTGCAAAGAGGCTTTCAACTGCATTTGATTCAGTGACGCTTTACGGGGAAGACCCTGACCATCGTCCTGATATTTATGGTGAAATTGGGAACGCAGGAGTATCAATTTGTTGTTTGGATGATGCCAAGAAGCTGTATTCAGGTTTTAACCTTTCTGACCCAAAAACTTCGGTTTCAATGACCATTAATGGTCCGGCATCAATTCTTACAGGATTTTTCATGAATACTGCTATTGATCAACAATGAGAGCTTTATATTCAGCAAAATAGATTGGAAAGCAAGGTCAAAAAGAAAATTGCCAAGTATTTTAAAGGTAAGGGAACCAACCAACCCGAATATCAAGGTAAACTTCCGAAAGGAAATGATGGTTTAGGATTGATGTTATTGGGCTTAACGGGAGATAAGGTTTTACCTCAGGAAATTTATGAAAAGATCAAAAAGGAAACATTAACTAAGGTAAGAGGGACGGTTCAGGCAGATATACTGAAAGAAGACCAGGCACAAAACACTTGTATTTTCTCTACCGAATTCGCGTTAAAATTGATGGGGGATGTTCAAGAATATTTTATTAAGAACAAGGTTAGGAATTTCTATTCTGTATCCATTTCAGGCTATCATATTGCTGAGGCAGGAGCGAACCCTATTTCACAATTAGCATTTACATTGTCTAATGGTTTTACTTATGTAGAATATTACCTTTCTCGAGGAATGGACATCAATAAGTTTGCACCAAACCTATCTTTCTTCTTCTCAAATGGTGTTGATCCGGAATATGCAGTAATTGGACGCGTAGCAAGAAGAATTTGGTCTAAAGCATTAAAACATAAATATGGTGCAGATGCACGCTCTCAAATGTTGAAATATCATATCCAGACTTCCGGTCGCTCGTTACACGCTCAGGAAATTGATTTTAATGATATAAGAACAACGCTTCAGGCACTATATGCTATTTATGACAATTGTAATTCATTACATACAAACGCCTATGATGAAGCTATAACAACTCCGACAGAGGACTCTGTAAGAAGGGCCATGGCCATTCAATTGATAATTAACCGTGAGCTTGGATTAGCACAAAATCAAAATCCACTTCAGGGAGCATTTATTATTGAGGAATTAACAGATTTGGTAGAAGAAGCCATTTTGACGGAATTCGATAGAATTACAGAAAGGGGGGGCGTCTTGGGTGCTATGGAAACCATGTATCAGAGAGGAAAAATACAGGAAGAAAGCCTTTATTATGAAACACTCAAACATAGTGGTGAATTTCCAATAATTGGTGTCAATACATTTTTGAGTTCGAAAGGTTCTCCTACAATTATTCCGAAAGAAGTGATTCGATCCACTAAGACAGAAATGGAATATCAGATAAAGATGTTGAGGGATCTTCAAAAACGAAATAAGAATGAATCAAAAGAATGGTTGGATAAAACTCAAAAAACCGCGGTAGCCAATAAAAATATTTTTGAAACATTGATGGAGGCTACTAAATACTGTTCTTTAGGTCAAATTACCAATGCATTGTTTGATGTTGGCGGACAGTATAGAAGGAATATGTAGTAAGTATTTCATGATAAAATTGTATAAGGGTATGAGATTTCATATCCTTTTTTTTATATTTAATTTTTTCCAAATTTTAGATAACAAATATTACATGAGATCTTATCTTTTCTTATTTCTTTTCATAAGTACAGCATCTCTTTCACAAGTAAGATTTCAAAAGACAATTGAAAGGCAAAAGACAGAGTCTCAAAAACATTATACGGATTGGGCAAAGTGTATCTCGCAAACAGAAGATAACGGATATCTTGTGTTATGTACTTTTGGTTTGTTAAAGCTTGATAGCATTGCAAATCTGCAGTGGATAAAGAACTATAAGGGAAGCTTTATAAAAAAGACTCCTGAAAAAAAATATCTTCTTGCAGGCAACACATTGGGTTTTGATTATTTCAACATGGCTTTACTTAAAGAAGATGGTCGGGCTATATGGAAAAATGAATATGTGGCTTCTTCAAGTAGAATAAAGATAGTTTCATTAAAAGTTACTGAAGATAATCACTATTTAGTTGCAGGTTGGTTGGGAGGTTATATGTTCCTATTTAAAGCAAATGTTGAGGGGTATATTGCGTGGACCAAAGTGCTTAATATTAGAATTGGGGATATAGAAAGTAAGAATGAATTGCAAATTGACGAAGCTGCTGATGGAAGTTTCTTTATTGCCGGAAAAGCGTTTTCTATTCGAGGATTTACAGGCAGAAATTTAGGTTATGTAATCAATATTGGGAAATATGGATGGATGAACTGGTTGAAGATTTATGAATTCGAAACTGAAACAGGAAAAAGAGAGAGTTTATCTTTAGAGTTTATAACAGCCACCCCTGACGGTGGTTTCGTTGGTACAAAAGGCATAACATTATATAAATTTAATAGTAAAGGCGAAAGCGAGTGGGTAAGACATGCTAAATTTGTTCCTCACACAAGACAAATAAAGAAGTTTGATCTAATCGAGACTGTTAATGGTGGCATTGCTGCAATGAGCAGAACCCAGGAATATTACAGTGATATTTATATGGTGAAACTAGATAATAAGGGTAATATCTATTGGGCACGTACTTTTGGAGGTGGGGGTATTGAATATGGAAATTTTCTTTTAGAGACCAATGATAAAGGTTTTGTAATTGCTGGTATCACAAAAGTTGGGGATAAGCATTCGGATATAGATGTATCAAGTATTTATCTTAGTAAAACTGATGAAAATGGAAATGCAGGGTGCACGCAAACGGTTATGAAGCGTTTTGCTTATAAAGATGCTGATTACAAAGTAATAAGCAGAGAGTTTCCCAGATCATTTATTATAAATTTGGAATTAAATCAATATAGCATTATTGACAGGCAAAAAAAAGATCCGACATTTGGCAAACGCAAAGAAGTCGATCTCAAAATTGTTGATCTTTGTGGAAAGTAAGGACGTATTGCAATACGTCCTTACCATACGCAATATTGATTAAAAAATGAAAAGAAATAGAAAGTCAATAAGACTAAGAGGATACAATTATGCCAGTGATGGAGCGTATTTCATTACGATCTGTACAAAAGATAGAGAGCATTTCTTTGGTCATATTGTTAATGGAGAACATCTTCTAAATGAGATAGGCAAAATTGTATCATTGGAATGGGAAAATACCGTCAACATAAGAAAAGACGTTACTTTGGGTGAATTTGTTATAATGCCAAATCATTTTCATGGGATAGTTAACATTGGTAATCCTGAATTACCTATGGATAATAAAGTATATCACCGATTAGTAATAGAAGATTTTACTACCGAATTCAAGTCTCCATCCAAAACTTTGGGTGCAATAATAAGAGGTTTTAAAGGAGCCTTGACAAAAAGAATTAAGATCTTAGGTTTTGAGAATTTTGCATGGCACCGAAATTATTATGAGCGAATTATTAGAAATCAACAAGAGTTAATTAATATTGAAAATTATATAAAGAACAATCCATTAAAATGGAACGAAGATGAATATTTTAAATTACCGTAAAGACATATTGCAATACGTCTTTAAAACAGCATCGTCAGCAGTAAGGACGTATTGCAATACGTCCTTACTAAGAAGTGCTTTTGGCTTACTCCTTGTTCTATGCTGTGCCACCCTTTTCGCTCAAGACCAAACCCTTATCCATTGTGGAAAATTAATCGATGGTTATTCTGATGAAGTGCAAACAAGAATGACGATCATTATAAAAGGGAATAAGATACTTAGAGTTGAAGAAGGTTATGTTGTTGCAAAAGGCAATGTGAAAATTATTGACCTGAAAGATAAAACTGTACTTCCAGGATTAATGGATATGCATGTTCATCTTGAAGGAGAAATGACCAAAAAATCTTATTCCGAAAGATTTACAGATAATCCTTCAGACATTGCTTTTAAAGCAACTGTTTTTGCAGAAAGAACTTTAATGGCTGGGTTTACTACTGTCAGAGATCTTGGAGGTTCAGGTGTCAATATTTCATTAAGAAATGCCATAAACAAGGGTTTGATAAAAGGCCCCAGGGTATATACTGCAGGTAAATCAATTGCAATTACCGGTGGACATGCCGATCCCACCAATGGTTGGCGTTGGGATTTAATGGGAGATCCCGGACCTGATAATGGTGTTGCAAATGGAGTTGATGAATGTAGGAAAGCAGTTCGTGCACAAGTAAAAAAAGGTTCTGACTTAATTAAGATCACAGCTACTGGTGGTGTATTAAGTGTAGCCAAAGATGGATTTAGACCGCAATTCACAGAAGATGAAATAATGGCCATAGTTGAAACTGCCGATGATTTCGGAATTCATGTAGCAGCGCATTGTCACGGAGCTGAGGGGATGAAAAGGGCAATTAGGGCCGGTGTAAAAACAATTGAGCATGGTACTTTAATGGATGCTGAAGTAATGAAACTTATGAAACAATATGGAACATATTATGTACCAACTATCACAGCAGGGAAGGCAGTTGCAGACTCGGCCAAAATTCCTAATTACTATCCTGATGTGGTTACTCCCAAAGCCGAATTTATAGGGCCTAAAATTCAGGAAACATTTGGTAAAGCCTACAAGGCTGGAGTCAAAATTGCTTTTGGTACAGATGCAGGAGTGTTTAAACATGGATTGAATTGGTTGGAGTTTAAATTTATGATGGAAGCAGGGATGCCAGCTATGGAAGCCATTAAATCCGCTACAATGGTTGCTGCAGAAGTATTAGGTATTGAACATGAGCTAGGTTCTATTGAAGAAG
>JAESTI010000105.1 GCA_016763665.1 Bacteroidia bacterium
ACTACAAACATGCCTTTGTCATAACTTCCTGATTGGTAAACCGTGATGTTACTGAAAATTGCATTTTTCTTTACCAATGCTTGCTTTAGCCTTCCTGATTCACCGCCAGCAAGTACATCTGAGAGTAAGTCAGCAATAAAGTATTCCTTGTCATTTCGGGAACACATATGATAAGCTTTATAAATGGCATTTACAGGAACATCCCTTTTTAAAGTTTTAAACCTTGCTTCTTTCTGTTTTGGCTCCTTAGGTAACTTTCTTTTAGGCTTTTTACCTCCCGGAATTGGTTCAAACCACTTTTTAGAAAGTTGTTTTACCTGAGATAATGTAACATTTCCAGCCACCACAAGTATTGCGTTGCTAGGACAATAGTGCTTATTGAAGAAAGCTTTAACATCTTTCATTTGAGCTTCACGAATATGTGATAGTTGCTTGCCTATGGTTGGCCATTGATAAGGATGTACTTTATAAACCAAAGGCCTAAGGCTCAACCAAACATCACCGTAAGGTTGGTTTAAATATCTCTCTTTAAATTCTTCACAAACCACATTTTTTTGAACCCTCAAACTTTTCTCGCTAAAAGCCAAGCTCAACATTCTATCAGACTCCAACCAAAAACCTGTTTCCAAATTTATTGCAGGAAGTTTTATATAATAATTGGTAATGTCATTATTGGTGAAAGCATTGTTGGTACCACCTACTTTTTGCAACGCATTATCATAATCCGGAATGTTAACTGACCCTCCAAACATCAAATGTTCAAACAAATGGGCAAATCCGGTTCTTTCAAAATGTTCATCCCGAGCACCCACATCGTAAAGAATATTAATAGCAGCAAGTGGTGTGCTTTTATCCTCATGAACAATTACGGTAAGCCCGTTCTTTAATTTGAATTTTTTGTAAGAGATCATTTTTGTTGATGCAATTGTCGGTTGCCTAGGCTACCGTTAGATTGTGCATAATTTTCTTTTTTCCTCTAAATATTCTGCCCAAATATCTTTTACGATTTCACCTGCTGGTTTTATATCATTGATATTAGCAGAAACTTGACCAATTTCCAATTCTCCTTCTTCTAAGTCTCCTTCAAACATTCCTTTTTTTGCTCTTGCTTTCCCAAGTATTTCTGTCAATTCTTCCTGGGTCGCTCCTCTATTTTCGGCATCCTGAACCTCATTGTAAAATTTGTTTTTAACCAACCTAACCGGAACCAACTTCTTCATAGATAATTTTGTACTTCCTTCACTTAGGTCAACAACTTTGTTTTTAAAATTAATATGTGCTGATGATTCTTCACTAGCCACAAAACGTGAACCGATCTGCACACCATCTGCACCTAAGGCCATTGCTGCCAACATTTGTTTGCCTGAAGCAATCCCGCCTGCAGCCAACAATGGCAAATCAACTGAATCTCTGATCATTGGAACTAAACAAAACGTAGTAGTTTCTTCTCTCCCATTATGACCTCCTGCTTCAAACCCTTCCGCAACAACTGCATCCACACCAGCTTCTTCAGATTTTTTCGCAAATTTTACACTTGCTATTACATGCACAACTGTTATTCCATGTTCCTTTAAAAATGGCGTCCATTTTTTTGGATCTCCCGCAGAAGTAAATACAATTTTTACACCTTCCTCTACAATAATATTCATGATCTTCTCCATATCAGGATATAGCAATGCAACATTAACCCCGAACGGTTTTGACGTTGCCTCTTTGCACCTTTTAATATGTGTTCTGAGAATATCAGGATACATGGACGCAGATCCAATTAATCCCAATCCTCCTGCATTGCTAACTGCTGATGCTAATTCCCATGGAGCACACCAAACCATTCCTGCCTGAATGATAGGATATTCAATATTGAACAATTGGGTGATCTTATTATCCATTTATAGAAATTTTCACCGCAAAGATAAGGCATTCTATGACTTATGAAATTTCTATTTACCCAACAAAATAAGTGATGCTAATATACTAATGAATACAAATGATACCAATAATATACTAATATGCAAATAGATAATAGTTGATAGCATATAACCGATAGAATGAATGCACCAAATATCTACGAATTACGAATGTTTACGAATACACGATTTTGCGAAAATCCATGAAGTGTAAATAGAATCTTTAGAAATCAAATTTGAATTCCGATAATCATAATATCGTCCAACTGTTCATGGGAACCTTGCCACGAATTTAATTCCTGCTGAACTTTTTTGCTATGATCAGCAAAAGGAGCATGGTATAAACTTGCTAAAAATTCACGCCAATTTTTCTTTGTATATTTTCTATCTTTAGGTCCACCGAACTGATCTGTAACTCCATCTGAAAACATGTAAAGTTTATCCCCTTTTTGCAACTTCAACTCTTGTTCTTCAAAATGCTTTCCTCCACCCATGTCATGACCACCAACACTATGCCTATTACCTTTTATTTCCTCAATTTCCCCGTCACGGGACAAGAACAAGGGCCTTAACGCACCTGAATAAACTGCACGTTTGGCAGAAACATCAAGTGAAAGTACTGAAACATCCATACCATCCATAGCTTCAGCGCCTTCCATATATTGATGTAGTGATTTCTTTACTCCTTTATCCAGCATATCAAGAATTTTGGCTGGCTGGCTCACCTCTTGTTCTCCGACAATCTGGTTCAGCAAAGTATATCCAATTAACGACATAAACGCTCCCGGAACCCCATGTCCGGTGCAATCTACAGCTGCAAGGAAAACCCTATCATCCTTAGCATAAAACCAATAAAAATCACCACTAACGATATCTTTGGGTTCGTAGATTATGAAAAATGCAGGTATATGTTTTTTTATAAGGGAAGATTGTGGCAAAATTGCCCTTTGTATCCTTTTTGCGTACTTGATACTATCAGTAACATGCTTGTTCTTTTCTTCAAGCAATTTTTTGATACTTTCTACTTTTTCCTTTTCAGAAACAACAGATAAATTGGTTTGCCATAAACTCTTGTTTTTTGTTTCAATGTCTTTTTTCGCCTCTTCTAGTTTTTCTTTTTCCTTTTTTAGCTCTTCAGTTCTCAAATCAACTTGTTGTTGTAAGTATTCCTGCTGTTTTTCAAAATTACGGATCCTCAATCTGTACAACCCAAACAATAACCCTATCGCAGAACCACTTGCCAATGTATAAAACCACCATGTGCGCCAGAACGGCGGTGGAATTACAAAGCTATAAGTGGCTGGATCATTGTCCCAAACTCCATCATTGTTACAGGATCTTACCAACAACTTATAATTTCTATAATGTAAATTTGTATACTCTACCTGATTAGAGGAAGTGGGTGGAGACCAATCCAAATCAAGCCCTTCCAGCTTATATTGGTATAATACTTTTTCGGGACTTGTTAAACTTATTCCTACACATTGAAAAAGGAGATTATTCTGGGTATAATCAAAAACGCCACCTTCAGGAAAAGAGGCTGGTTTCTTGCTTATTTGTAATTGAGAAATAAGTGTAATCGGAGCTTTTAGATTAGGTACATCCTTTTCGGGATTATATTTTACCGCCCCCATAATAGTACCAAACCATAAATTTCCTTTCTTATCTCGATAAGCAGCACCTTGATTAGTTTCAATTCCACGAAAACCTTCATTTTTTCCGTAATGGGTTATTATATTGGTTTGTTGATTTATCCTGTCAATCCCTAAACTGGTTCCAACCCAAATGTTGTTTGTATTGTCACACAAGATCAAAAATGGAGTAGCTCCACTTAAGCCATCATCCACTGAATAGTTTTTTAGCTTAACTGTATCTCCATCAGTAGATAATTTGTACACTCCCGATCCATAAGCCCCAAACCAAATATTTCCTGACAGATCTTCTTCTATACAAAAGATCAACTTTCTCTCTGTTCCGTGTTCGGTTCTAAATACTTTAAAATGCTCTCCGTCAAATCGTGTTAAATCCGTTCCTATAGCACCTATCCATACCATCCCCTTAGAATCACAATAGACTACACGTATTTTGTTGCTGGTCAAGCCCTGTTCTTTGGTATAGTGTTTTATTTCTCCACTATTTTCATCGAACTCATATAGTCCTTCTTGGGTACCAATCCATACCTTATTTTTATTATCATAATCAATGGCATAAACCGGCATGGTCAATACATCTGTTATTCCCGGTAAAGAAACTATTTTTCGCTCTTTTAAAGAATAAACAGCGCAGCCTCCGGATGTAGAGATCCAAATATAATCCCGACTCATACATAAGTTCATAACCTTGTTATGCGGCAAACCATCAAGAGTACTTATATATTCTATTTCATTACCCCTATAAATTGTAATTGCATTTTCAGTGGCTATCCAAACACTCGACTGATCATCCTCCATAACATCCCAAACTAATCCATGACTTAAGCCATCCTTTTCATCAAACAATAAGAACTTTTCACCTCTATATAGATTCACGCCAATCTCAGTTGCAATCCAAATGTTATGTTCTCTATCCTGAAGTACGTGGTTGACTTTATTAAAATTTAATCCTTTTTGGGTATTAAAAACCTTTATGAATTGATATAATTCCTCATTACTCATTTTATCAGTTACGCCTGATTCAAGGAAGAGTGAAACCAACTCAATTAATCCATTATCATGTGTAGCTATCCAAACATTGTTATCAGCATCTTCAAACAAATGCCTAATTTGGTTGGCCAATATCCCCTGCATTTCGGATAATGGTTTTCTGAAAACGGGATCACTACTGTTTTCGTCAAGCATGGCAATGCCATTTTTTGCTGTTCCAGCTATAATTTTGTTTTTAGATGTGTGCAACAGGCATAGAACAACTTTTCCGGGCAATCCATTCTCTACGTTATAATATTTTAGTTTCAATAGTAAGTTTTCATCTACTTTGTTATCGGTATCACTGTTCTTCAACTTATCGGTGATCTTAAATGGATCGAACATGGTAATACCTTCTGTAGTTCCACACCAAATCCTGCCCCGGCTATCACTGGTAATTGAAAAAACCACATCACTACTTAACCCTTGCTCCTTTTTAATATTCAAGTAATTGTTTCTTACAGGGTCATAAACGCAAATACCGGCTCCATTTGAACCAATCCAGATCAACCCGCCTTGATCCTGGTATATCGTATTAATTCCTTTGTATTCCAGTATTTCTTCAAGAGTCAACTTACTTAACTGTTTATCTTTAGCCTTATAAATAGTGATGCTGCCGCCCCAGTGACCAAACCACAAATTACCGTCTTTGTCTTTAAATGAAGCTGTAACCCAGTCCTCTGCTAAACCATCACGTTTCGTAAGTGTTTTGAATTCAATTCCATTATAAACGGACAGTCCCGCAATAGTACCCAGCCATAACTGGCCATCATTAT